>NZ_JAKWFH010000057.1:0-47702 GCF_029522185.1 Burkholderia sp. IO2
TAGCCGGTCCAGCAGCCCAGTGCCTGAAGTGCCTTGCGATCGAGCAATTCTTCCTCCGACATCCTCAAAATCAGGTGTCAGATTATGCAATCGCTCGAAAACCCTCCACGGTTTCCTGCGATGAACCTTTTTTTTGCCCGTAGCGAGGCGCGGGCGGCCCGCGGCGCGTTACGCGCCGAGCCTGCGCAGCAGGTCGTCCTCGCTCGGGACGAACCAGACCGATTTTCCGCGATTGCACTCGCGAACGAGCGCGCGCAGCGCTTCGCTGCGCGCGAGCCGGCGGTCGATGTCGCCGACCACGCCGAGCCGGACGCCGTAGTTGGTCAGCTTTTGCAGCACGGCGCCGGCCAGCCCGCTGTCGAGCCGGTAGAAGTCGTCGTGCAGCATGTCCGCGGCGACCGCGATCCAGTCGGCTTCATGCTCGTGCGCGAGCGCGACGAGATCGAGCGCGTCGCTTTCCCGTTGCACGAGGCCGGCGGAAGGATCGCGGACCAGCACGCGGCTGCCGGCGGCCTGAACGATTCGATGGGGCATGTCGAGCGTGTCCGTCGATGAGAGAAAAGTGCGCAGGGTGTCGCGTTGCCCGCGGATGAAGTGAGGCTGTTCGGGAAGAAACCGCACCTGCGCGTGCGGCACGAGGCGCGTCAGGCGATCCCGCGTGTCGCGGGAATCGAGCATCACGTCGCGGCCTCCGACGATCGCCAGCACGGGCATCGACAACGTGCGGAGCATGGTGTCGTCGAATACCGGAACCGGCTCGATGCGCGGCCGAAAGCCGCGATCGATGGCGCGCATCAGGGCGAGCGCGTCCCGTTCGGCCGGCGTCGATGCGGGTGGCAGGCGACCCAGCACGCGCCGCCGCACGCATGCACGCCCGGCATCGCCGAGCAGCATCAGCGGCAGCGCCCACCACAGAAACGGCTTCTGCCTGCCGATGCCGGACGGGCAGAGCAGCGCGAGCCGGGTGACGCGCGGCGGCCGCCGCAACGCGAAGTCGAGCGCCGTTCGCGCACCGAGCGAGATGCCGACGAACGCGGCGCGCGACACCTGCAGGCCGTCGAGCACGTCGTCGAGCCACTGCGCATAGGCGTCGCCTGCGAGCGGCGGCCGCGCCGGCGCGCTCGGTCCCGCTTCGCCGATCACGTCGATCGCGTAGAGCCGGAAGTGCGTCGACCAGTCGGCCGCGTGATGCTGCCAGCTTGCCGCCGTCGTCTGTGCGCCGTGGATCAGCACGACCGGCGGCGCGTGTTCGGGGCCGCAGACGATGACGTGCGTCGCGCCATGACGCGTTTGCACGGTGACGCGCCGATGCCCGGCCGGCCAGTGCGACAGCGCGGCCGCGTACGCGGCGCGAATCGCACGGGCATGGCGGGGCGACTTGAAGATTGCGCTCATGTCCCGCTTTGCTGGAGCAGCATGTCGAGCGACGACATCAGCGCGGCCGTGTCCGCCGGTGTCGCGGTCACGATGATCTTGACCACGCTCGAGGCGGGATCGAACGTGACGTCGATTCGCACGGGGTCGACGTACGATGCGCGGCCTGACGCCATTGCGTGCAGCGACCGCGACAGGTACTGGTGCAGCGACTGCGACGCATCGGGAATGTCGACGATGCTGGTGACACGCACCGCACGCGGCGCGGGCGAGGCCGGCTCCGTCCGGGCGAACGCGGCGAGGTCCGCGTCGACGATGCGGTATGCACGGCCGACCCGCGTCGCGCGCAGCTTGCCGTCGCGAATGAACCGCAGGACGGTCTTCGGATGGACGCGCAGGCGGGCGGCGGTGTCTTCGACGGTGTGGAACATGAATTGTAGGGTAGGAGATTCCTTTGACTGTCTTTATTGTTCCATATAAAAAGGACTATAAGGGAACAATTTTGTCATTAATGGGATGTCGCCGGATGGGCGAGACGTTCAGCCGATCCGGGGTGTGCCTGTCCGGAATCGAAAACGCCCCGGCGACCGGCAATGCCGGACGGCGGGGCGTATCGGGGAAAAACGGGCCGGAAATCGGCCGGCGTGTTCGATCGATCCGGGCGCGCGTTTACGCGCCGCGCGTCGTCACTTGTCGACGAGCCGTTTCGGCACCGACAGCGCCAGCAGCCCGCCGAGCACGAGGAACCCGGCCAGCATGTACATGCCCGCATCGTTGGCGCCCGTCACCTGCTTGAGCCAGCCCATCAGGTACGGACTCAGGAAGCCGGCGAGGTTGCCGATCGAGTTGATCATCGCGATGCCGGCGGCGGCCGCCGCGCCGCCGAGGAACGCGGTCGGCAGGCTCCAGAACAGCGGTAGCGTCGTCAGGATGCCGATCGTCGCGAGCGTGAGGCCGAGCATCGCGAGCGCCGTCTGGTGCGCCCAGATCACCGACAGCACGAGGCCGATCGCGCCGATCGCGGCCGGAATCGCGAGGTGCCAGCGGCGTTCGCGGTGCTTGTCCGCGCTGCGCGCGATCAGGATCATCGCGACCACCGCGGCCGCATACGGAATCGCGGACAGCAGGCCGATCATGAACGTGTCGGTCACGCCCGTCGCCTTGATGATCGTCGGCAACCAGAAGCCGACGCCGTACAGTCCCATCACGAACGAGAAATAGATCAACGCCATCAGCCACACGCGCGGGCTCGACATCACGGCGCCGAGCGGCAGGTCCTCCTTGGTGGCTTCCTCCGCGTCGACGTTGCGGGCGAGCAGCGCCTTTTCTTCGTCGGTCAGCCACGTCGCCTTCGCGATCCGCTCGTCGAGCGTGAAGAACACGAGCACGCCGGCGAGCACCGACGGGATGCCTTCGAGCAGGAACAGCCATTGCCAGCCGTGCCAGCCGCTGACGCCGTCGAACGCCTTCAGGATGAAGCCCGAGATCGGCCCGCCGATCACGCCGGACAGCGCGACGGCCGTCATGAAGAACGTCGTCATCCGGCCGCGCCGGTGCGCGGGATACCAGTAGGTGAGATAGAGGATCACGCCGGGGAAGAAGCCCGCTTCGGCGACGCCGAGCAGGAAGCGCATCACGTAGAACATCGCGGGCGTCGTGACGAACATCGTCAGGATCGAGATCACGCCCCACGTCGCCATGATGCGGGCGATCCACACGCGGGCGCCCACCCGGTGCAGGATGATGTTGCTCGGCACCTCGAACAGGAAATAGCCGAAGAAGAAGATCCCCGCGCCGAGCCCGTACACGGTATCGCTCAGGTGCAGGTCGCTCGCCATCTGCAGCTTCGCGAACCCGACGTTCACGCGATCGAGATACGCGACCACGTAGCACAGCAGCAGGAGCGGCACGAGCCGCCACGACACCTTGCGGTAGGTTGCTTCCTCGAATGCGCCGGACGAGCCCGGCAGCGACTGCGTCGATGTTGCCATGTTGTCTCCTGTCGATCCGGGTGAGCGCTTGCGCGATTGCCTGGATCGGATGCACCGCTGTCCTTGTAGTGGCCGGATCGGGCGCGGTGATGCCCGATCCGGTTTCGTGCGAAGCAATACGGGGCGATCGTGCGGCCGGGTACGACTAGATGCAGCGTCCGCCGTCGACTTCGAGGCAGACGCCGGTGATGAATTCCGCTTCGTCGGATGCCAGGTAAAGCGCGGCGTTCGCGATGTCCTGCGGCGTCGAGAAGCGGCCGAGCGGGATCGTCGCGAGGAAGCGGCGGCGATTGTCCGGGGTGTCCTCGCAGCCCATGAACTCGGTCATCAGCGCGGTTTCGCCGAGCACCGGGTTGATGCAGTTCACGCGGATGCGGTCGGCGCCGAGCTCGGCCGCGAGCGATTTGCTCGCGGTGATCATCGCACCCTTCGTGCTGTTGTACCAGACGAGGCCCGGGCGCGGCCGCACGCCGGCCGTCGACGCGACGTTCACGAACACGCCGCCGCCCTGGGCGCGGAAATACGGGACGAAGGTTTGCACACACCAGAACAGGCTTTTCATGTTGACCGCGTACACGCGGTCGAATTCGGCTTCCGTCACGTCGAGCACGGGCTTGTTGCGGTGCGTGGTACCGGCGTTGTTCACGACGATCTGCACCGCGTGGAAATCGTCGAGCGCGGCCTGCAGCAGCGTGCGCCAGTCGTCCTCTTTCGACACGTCGCCGGCCACCGCGATCGCCTTGCCGCCCGCGAGCGCGATCTCGCTCGCGACGCGCTCGGCCGCCGCGCCGTTCAGGTCGTTGACGACGACGTTCGCGCCTTCGCGCGCGTATGTCTTCGCGATGCCTTCGCCGAACCCCGAGCCGCCGCCCGTGACGATGGCCGTCTTGCCGGTCAACCGCATGGTGTGTGTCTCCTGTGCAGGTAGTGCGAGTCGTCGTGTGTCGGCGGGCGGCCGGGTGCTAGCGGCCGCCCGTCGCGTGCCGTGCGTTCAGCCGTGCCGGATCGCGATCGTCTTCAGCGCGGTGAAGCCGTACAGCGCCTCGAAGCCTTTCTCGCGGCCATGGCCCGAATGGCCGACGCCGCCGAACGGCAGCTCGACGCCGCCGCCCGCGCCATAGTTGTTGATGAACACCTGACCCGCGCGCAGGCGCCGCGCAAGACGCATCTGGCGCGCGCCGTCGCGCGTCCAGATGCCCGCGACGAGGCCGTACGGCGTGCCGTTCGCGAGCGCGACGGCTTCGTCCTCGTCGACGAAACGCATCGCCGCGAGCACCGGGCCGAACACTTCCTCCTGCGCGAGCCGGTGCGACGGCGGCACGTCGCGCAACAGCGCGGGCGCCTGATAGAAGCCGCTTTCGGGCGCATCGGCGACGACCTGCCCGTGCGCGGCCATCGGAATGCCGTCGTGCTGCGCGTCGGACAGGAAATCCCACACGCGTTGCTGCTGCTTCGCGTTGATCAGCGGGCCGCAATCGAGATCGGCGCGGCTCGGGCCGACGCGCAGCCCGTTGAACGCGGTGGCGAGACGCTCGACGAGCGGCTCGTACACCGCGCGCTCGATCAGCACGCGGCTGCCGGCCGAGCAGGTCTGCCCGCCGTTCTGCACGATCGCGGACACGAGCACGGGCAGCGCGGCGTCGAGGTCGGCATCGGCGAACACGATTTGCGGCGACTTGCCACCGAGTTCGAGCGTGACCGGCACGTGGTTCTCGGCGGCCATCTGCGTGACCAGCTTGCCGGTGGCCGGCGAACCCGTAAACGAGATGTGGTCGATGCCCGGATGGCGGGCGAGCGCGGCGCCCGCTTCATGGCCGTAGCCGGTGACGATGTTGAGCGCGCCGGCCGGCAGCCCGGCCTCGACGGCGAGTTCGGCGACGCGTAGCACGGACAGGCACGCGTCCTCGGCCGGCTTGACCACGCACGCGTTGCCGGCCGCGAGCGCCGCGCCGACGCTGCGCCCGAAGATCTGCATCGGGTAGTTCCACGGCACGATGTGGCCCGTGACGCCGTGCGGTTCGCGCACCGTCAGCACCGTGTAGCCGGCCTGGTAGGGGAGGGTTTCGCCGTGCAGCTTGTCGGCCGCGCCCGCGTAGAACTCGAAGTAGCGTGCGAGCGCGGCTGCATCGGCGCGCGCCTGCTTCAGCGGCTTGCCGGTATCGCGCGCCTCGATCGCGGCGAGTTCCTCGATCGAATCGGTCACGCGCGCCGACAGCCGCATCAGCACGCGGCCGCGCTCGGCGGCGCTCGCGGCGCCCCACGGGCCTGCGAATGCGTCGCGGGCCGCGGCGACCGCGCGCTCGATGTCGGGCGCGGTGCCGCGCGCGATCGTCGCGAACGGCTGGCCGTCGGACGGATCGACGACCGGGATGGTTTCCAGTTGCGCGGGCAACGTCCATTCGCCCGCGATGAAATGCCTCGCTTCTTCCATGTCTCCTCCTGTCGACCCGAGTTAGCGCTTCAGCGGTTACTCGGGTCCCATGCATCGCGGTCGACCCGAGTTAGCGCTTCAGCGGTTACTCGGGTCCCATGCATCGCGGTCGACCCGAGTTAGCGCTTCAGCGCTTGCTCGGGTTCCATACCTTGTGATTGACGTGCAACGCAGCCGGCCCGACGCCCGGACATCCGGAACGATTATCGCGCCGATCGTCATCCGGACGCCACCGGTCGATTGGCTATAATGGCGCATTCCTTTTGGGGGACGCCCGCGGCGGCATCGGCCGCGGCGCCCTGTCCCGAATTCCCATCGACCTACAGAGAGTGCTCATGAGCTTCAATCATGTTCCGGCCGGCAAGGACCTGCCGCAAGATTTCAACGTGATCATCGAGATTCCCGCGCAAAGCGATCCGGTGAAGTACGAGGCGGACAAGGAACTGGGCCTCCTCGTCGTCGACCGCTTCATCGGCACGGGCATGCGCTACCCGGTGAACTACGGCTACATCCCGCAGACGCTGTCGGGCGACGGCGATCCGGTCGACGTGCTGGTGATCACGCCGTTCCCGCTGCTGGCCGGCTCGATCGTGCGTTCGCGCGTGCTCGGCATGCTGCAGATGACCGACGAGTCGGGCGTCGACGCGAAGCTGGTCGCGGTGCCGCACGACAAGATCTGCCCGATGACGGCGAACCTGAAGACGATCGACGACGTGCCCGAGTACCTGAAGGACCAGATCAAGCACTTCTTCGAGCAATACAAGGCGCTCGAGAAGGGCAAGTGGGTGAAGGTCGAAGGTTGGGCCGGCATCGAAGCCGCGCACAAGGAAATCACCGACGGCGCCGCGAACTACAAGAAGTAAGCGGCGTGCCGGCCGACGGCCGGTTCGTACGGAACGCAAACCGCGCGTGTCTCCTCAGGAGGCCGCGCGGTTTTGTTTTGCGCGTGCGGTTTTCCGGCGGGCCGGCGGGGACGCAGGCAGGGGCGGGGTGACCGGTGCATTCTTCGCGCGTTTCGCGCGCGGCGGGGCAACGGACGGAGCGCTCGCAGCGGCGGCTTTCTTGGCCGCTGGACGGCGCCGGGCCGGTGCGGAAGCGGCCTCGTCGCGTACGCTCGCGGTCGGCTTGCCGGCAGTGGCCGGTACCTTCCTTTTCGACGACGCGGAAGCGGGCGAGCCGGTTTTCTTTACCGGTGAGCCACGCGACGAGGTCTTTTTTGCAGCAGCGTTGCCGTCGGGTTTTGCACGTTTCGCGTCCGGTGCGGCTTGATTTGATTGCGTCGACTTCGACTTCGACTTCGACGCTGGTGTGCCCTTTGCGGGCTTCGCCGTCGTCGCGGCCGTTGCAGACCCTGCAACTTTCCCGGCCTTCGGCTTTTTCCCGGCGACCTGTTCCGTTGCCGCAGTCTTCGCCGCATCGTCGGTGTTTTCCGTCGGCTCTTTCTTCCGCCCGCGCGCCGTGGCCTTCGTCCCGGCCGTATCTCCGCGCTCGTCGAGTGCGACCGCCGCCGGCAACACCGATTCCAGCGTACGCAAACCCGCCGCCAGCTCGCGCTTTTTCGCGGGCGTGAGCCGCTTCACCCAGTATTCGGCGCGCGACGCGCTCGACCGGTCGGGCAGTGGAAACGACGCGAGCACCGCGCGCGGCTTGCGCGAGCGCGTGTAGCGCGCGCCCTTGCCGGACGCGTGTTCGTCGAAGCGCGCGGCGACATCGGTCGTGATGCCCGTGTAGACGCTGTCGTCGGCGCATTCGATCAGATACAGAAACCAGGACATGGCGGAGCGGCGGGATGCGAAGCCGCCAGTGTCTCAGAAAAAAACGGCGTCAACGCCACCGGTCGCCGTGCCCGTCGCGAAAGCGGCTCGGCGCCGCGCCGAGTTCGCGCGTGAAGAAGCGCGTGAACGCGCTCGTCGAACGGAAGCCGACGCGCACGCCGATCTCGCCGATCGGCAACTGCGTATTGAGCAGCAGGTCGCGCGCCTCGCCGAGCCGCGCCTGCGCGACGAGCGCATGGAACCCGACGGCTTCGCGATGCAGCCGCCGGCGCAGCGTCCAGCGCGACATCGCGAAGCGCGTGCACACGTGCTGCATCAGCGTATCGGTCGGCACGTCGGCGTCGTCGGCGGTGCGCAGCCAGTCGCGCACGCATTGCTCGACCGACGAGCCGAACGTCGAGCGGGCGCGCACGCGCTCGCGCGCGGCATCGGCGGCATGGCGCTGGATGCCGGCCAGCGGTGCGTTGTAGCGCTCGAACGGCGTGTCGATGTGCGCGGAGCGCAGCACGATGCGGTTGTGCGCGGCATCGAACGAGACCGGCGCACCGAGCATGTCGCGCAGCGCGGCAACGGGCGCGAACGCGCGGCCGGCGAATTCGGCGTCGTCGATGCGCACCTGCGGGTCGTACAGGCGCGCGAGCGCCGCGAGGATCGCGAGGTTCGCGAACGCGCTGCCCGCGTGCCGGCCGTCTCCTTCGTTCACGTACTCGAGCGCGATCGCGTCGCCGTTCTCGTGCGCGAACACCCAGTCGACGTTGCCGATCAGCTCGCGATAGCGCAGGTAGCCGTGCAACGCGTCGCGCAGCGTCGCCGCGTTGCAGGTGATGCCGGCGAGCTCGGGAAACGGCACGAGCCACGGCACGACCTCCGGCGGCGGGCGATGCCACGACAGCGGCCAGCCGCTCGTCAACTGCATCGCGGCCACGTGCCGGTCGCCCGCGATGCGGCGCGTGTCGTCGGCGAGTTCGGCCGGCCCGATGCCGAGCGTCTCGTAAAGCGGTGCGGGATCGATGCCGTTCGCACGCGCGTCTTCGCACAGCCAGCGGTAGATCCGGACCGATACCGATTTCTGTTGCAACTCCATGTCTGTCTCCCTGTCGTCATGCCGTTCGGGTTTGTCCCCGCTGCGAGAGGTCAACGCATGCTCCTGCCGGTCAAGCGTGGTGACCGGTTGATTTTTAGACTCGGACGCTGGAGTGAGGCGACAAGTACAACAGAACGATTCTGGAGGATCAATGAAAACTTCGCTGTTCCGGTGTTCGACGATTGCGTCCGCGTGCGCGCTCACGGTCCTGCTCGCGTCGTGCGGTGGCGACGACATCCATGCGCCGACCGACCCCGACGCGGCAGCCGACCAGCGCTCGTCGCGCAACTGACGACCGACGAGAAACTGCAGCTCGTGCATGGCACCGGCATGCCCGCGCTCAGCCTGGGCGGCCCGTTTCCGGCCGACGCACTGAACGGCGCGAGCTACATCCCGGGCGTGCCGCGGCTCGGCATTCCGGCCGTCAGCAGCGCCGATTCGGCAGGTGGCGTGAACGTGAAGAATGCGCGCGTGACCGCGCTGCCCGCGCCCGTCGCGCTCGCGGCGACGTGGGACCCGGCGCTCGCGGGCACCTACGGCACGCGCATCGCGCTCGAACTGCGCGCGCTCGGTTTCGCGGAAGGGCTCGGCGGCGGCGTGAACCTCGCGCGCGAGCCGCGCAACGGCCGCACCTTCGAATACATGGGCGAGGACCCGGTGCTCGCGGGCACGCTGAGCGCCGCGCGCACGCAGGCCACGCAGGCGCAGAAGGTGATCGCGACGATCAAGCATTTCGCGTTCAACGACCAGGAAACCAACCGGATGACGGTCGATTCGGTCGTCGACGAGCGGACCATGCGCGAGGCCGAGCTGCTCGCATTCGAGATCGGCGTGAAGGACGGCCAGCCGGGCAACGTGATGTGCGCGTACAACAAGCTGAACGGCGTGTATGCGTGCGAGAACCCGTATTTGCTGACGACGGTGCTGAAGAACGAGTGGGGCTTCAAGGGCGTCGTGCAGTCGGACTGGGGCGCGACGCATTCGACGGTCGCGGCCGTGCAGGCCGGGCTCGACGAGGAGCAGCCGGGCGCGGCCGACGACGGCAACGCGCCGCTCGGCTCGTATTTCAATTCGAAGCTGCGCGCGGCGCTGCAGGCCGGCAGCGTGTCGGTCGCGCGGCTGAACGACATGGTGCAGCGCAAGCTGCGCACGCTGATCCGCATCGGCGTGATGGATGCGCCGCCGAAGCCGGGCGGCGCGATCGACGAGGCTGCCGGCAATGCCGACGCGCTCGCGATCGCGCGGCAAGCGGCGGTGCTGCTGAAGAACGCGGCCGCGCCGGGCGACACGCAGCCGGTGCTGCCGCTGGCCGCCGGCACGCTCAAGTCGGTCGTCGTGATCGGCGGGCATGCGGACGCGGGCGTGCTGTCGGGCGGCGGCTCGGGTGCGGTGCCGGCGATCGACGGCAACGCGGTGACGACCTGCCAGCAACCGGCCGACACGCTGTTCGGCGGGTGCGCGACCTGGTACAAGTCCGCGCCGCTCGCGGCGATCCGCGCGAAGGCGCCGAATGCATCGGTCAGCTATCTCGACGGCACCGACGCGAACGCCGCGGCCAGCGCGGCCGCGCAGGCCGATGTCGCGATCGTGTTCGCCACGCAGTGGCAGACGGAGGGGCTCGACCTCGCGAGCCTGTCGCTGCCCGATGCGAAGGCGGACCCGTCCAACCAGCAATACGACCAGAACGCGCTGATCGCCGCGGTCGCCGCGAAGGCCAAGCGCGTGATCGTCGTGCTCGAGAACGGCAGCCCGGTGCTGATGCCGTGGCTCGCGAACGTGCACGGCGTGCTGGACGCGTGGTATCCGGGCGCGCAGGGCGGCCAGGCGATCGCCGACCTGCTGTTCGGCGACGCGAACCCGTCGGGCCGGCTGCCGCTGACGTTCCCGAAGCAGGAGGCCGACCTGCCGCAGCCGACGATCGATCCGTCGAACCTGCGGAACGTCTATGCGGAAGGGCTCGCGTACGGCTATCGCTGGTTCGACGCGAAGGCGATCGAGCCGCTGTTCCCGTTCGGCTACGGGCTGTCGTACACGACGTATGCGTTGTCGGCGATGTCCGCGCAGGCCGACGCAGCGGGCAACGTGACGGTCGGCGTGACGGTGACGAACACGGGCGCGCGCGCCGGTACGCAAACGGTGCAGATCTACGCGGCGCTGCCCGCGTCGCTCGGCGAGCCGCCGAAGCGGCTCGTCGGCTGGACCAAGGTCGCGCTGCAGCCGGGCGAGGCGCGCACGGTCAGCATCGCGGTGCCGGCGCAGCGCTTCGCGGTGTGGGATGCGAGCGCGCACGCATGGCGGATCGGCGCGGGCACGTATGGGCTGTCGGCGGCCGCGTCGTCGCGTGACCCGCAGGCGCTGTCGCAGACGGTGACGCTCGCCGCGCACTGAACCGGCGACGATCGTGCCGTATGCGGCGAGGCCATGCGTGGCTTCGCCGCATGCCGGCGCGCCGGATCGCGCTAGCCGGTGCTGCGCCGGAACGGATCGTGTTCGCGCAGTTCGTCGACGTATGCGTGGATATGCGCGGTCTCGCGTTCGAGAAAGCGCGCGACCGCGTCGGAAAACGCCGGATGCGCGAGCCAGTGCGCGGAATGCGTGACGGTCGGCAGGAAACCGCGCGCAAGCTTGTGCTCGCCCTGCGCGCCGCCCTCGAACGTGTCGAGCCCGGCCTCGATGCAGAATTCGAGCAACTGGTAATAGGCCGTTTCGAAATGCAGGCAGGGCACGTGCTCGATCGCGCCCCAGTAGCGTCCGTACAGCGTGCCGCCGCCGTGTTCGCCGCGCCGGTACACGGCAAGCGCGCTCGCGATCGGCTGGCCGTCGGCTTCCGCGATCACGAGCAGCAGGTTCTCGGGCATCGTCGCGCCGATCGTGCGGAAGAAGTCGAGGTTCAGGTACGGGCTCGAATAGTGCTCGCGGTAGGTCTGCCGGTAGCAGCGCGAGAAGAAGCGCCAGTCGGCATCGGTGATGCGGTCGCCGGTGAGCCGCCGGAAGGTCACGCCCGCGTCGTGCACCTTGCGCCGCTCCGCGCGGATGTTCTTGCGCTTCTTCTGCTCGAGCGTGCCGAGGAAATCATCGAAGTGCCGGTAGCCGTCGTTGAGCCAGTGGAATTGCACGCCCTCGCGCAGCATCATCCCCATCGATTCGAGCAGCCGCGCTTCGTCGCCGGTCGGGAACAGCACGTGCAACGACGACACGTCGCTCTGCTCGGCGAACGCGAGCAGCGTGGCCGCGAGCCGGCGGCGCGCGTCGTCGTCGGCCGCGAGCAGCCGCGTGCCCTGCACCGGCGTGAACGGCACCGCGCACAGCAGCTTCGGGTAATAGGGCAGGTCGTTGCGCTGGTACGCGTCGGCCCACGCCCAGTCGAACACGTATTCGCCGTACGAATGCTGTTTCGCGTAGACGGGCGCGGCGGCCGCGAGGCGGCCGGTGCCCGCGTCGGTCAGCGTGACGAAGTGCGGCGACCAGCCGGTGTCGTCCACCGCGCAGCGCGCGACGTGCAGCGCGTCGAGGAATTCGTGGCGCAGGAACGGCGTGGGCTGCGCGTCGCGCGCGAGCAGCGCGTTCCATTCGTCGGCCGGCACCTCGGCGGGGGACGACAGGATGCCCGTGCGATAATCGATGCGTTCGTGTTTCAAGCGTGAATCCGTACCGTTGGATGTTGCCGGATGCGGGCCGCCGTGGCCCGCGCCCGGATCGATTTCGTCAGCCGTTCAAGGCGCGCCGCCGGGTTGCGCCGCTCCCGCCATGAAGACCCGACTCGCTCTCGCCCAGATCAACGTCACCGTCGGCGATTTCGCCGGCAACGTCGCGCGGATCGTCGCGGCCGCACGCGCCGCGCACAACGATGGTGCGCAACTGATGGTCGCCCCCGAACTCGCGCTGTCCGGCTATCCGCCCGAAGACCTGCTGCTGCGGCCCGCGTTCTACGCGGCCGCCGCCGCCGCGCTCGACGCGCTCGCCGACGCGCTGAAGGCGTTCGACGGGCTCGCGGTGCTGGTCGGCCATCCGTTGCGCGGTGCGGGCAGCGGTGCGGGCAGCGGTCCGGGCGCGTCAGCCGTCGATGGTAATGCAAACCGCCCGATCGAGCGCGGCGTGCCGCCCACCGACACCTTCAACGCGGTGTCGCTGATCGTCGGCGGCGAGATCGTCGGCACCTACCGCAAGCAGGACCTGCCGAACGCCGAGGTGTTCGACGAGAAGCGCTACTTCGCGACCGACACCGAGCCGCTCGTGTTCGAGCTGAACGGCGTGAAATACGGCGTGATCATCTGCGAGGACGCGTGGCATGCGTCGGCCGCGCAGATCGCGAAGGCGGCCGGCGCGCAGGTGCTGCTGATCCCGAACGGCTCGCCGTATCACCTGAACAAGGAGGCGGTGCGCATCGACATCCTGCGCGCGCGGATTCGCGAGACCGGCTTGCCGATGGTGTACGTGAACCTCGTCGGCGGCCAGGACGAGCTCGTGTTCGACGGCGGGTCGTTCGTGCTCGACGGCGCGGGCGCGCTCGTCGCGAAGATGCCGCAGTTCGACGAAGGGCACGCGATCGTCGAATTCGACGGCGCGCGGCCGCTGCCCGGCGCGATCGCGCCCGAGCTGTCGACGGACGCGCAGGTGTATCGCGCGCTGGTGACCGGCGTGCGCGACTACATCGGCAAGAACGGTTTTCCCGGCGTGCTGATCGGGCTGTCGGGCGGCGTCGATTCGGCGCTGGTGCTGGCCGTCGCGTGCGATGCGCTCGGGCCCGAGCGCGTGCGCGCGGTGATGATGCCGTCGCGCTTCACGGCCGACATCTCGACGACGGACGCGGCGGAGATGGCGCGGCGCGTCGGCGTGCGCTACGACGAGATCGCGATCGCGCCGATGTTCGATGCGTTCCGCGCCGCGCTCGCCGGCGAATTCGCGGGCCGCGCGGAAGACGCGACGGAGGAGAACATCCAGGCGCGCATCCGCGGCACGCTGCTGATGGCGCTGTCGAACAAGTTCGGCTCGATCGTGCTGACGACCGGCAACAAGAGCGAGATGGCGGTCGGCTACTGCACGCTGTACGGCGACATGGCCGGCGGTTTCGCGGTGATCAAGGACATCGCGAAGACGCTCGTGTACCGGCTGTGCCGCTATCGCAACGCAACGGCCGACTACGGGCTGCGCGACGTGATTCCCGAGCGGATCCTGACGCGCGCGCCGTCGGCCGAGCTGCGCGAGAACCAGACCGACCAAGACAGCCTGCCGCCGTACGACGTGCTCGACGCGATCATGCGGATGTACATGGAAGAAGACCGGCCGCTCGCCGAGATCGTCGCGGCCGGTTACGCGCAGGCCGACGTCGAGCGTGTGACGCGGCTCATCAAGATCAACGAATACAAGCGCCGCCAGGCGCCGATCGGCATCCGCGTCACGCATCGCGCATTCGGGCGCGACTGGCGCTACCCGATCACGTCACGCTTCACCGAACGGCTCGATTGAGCGGTGCTGGGCCGGATGCGGCCCGCCGGCTTACAATCGGGATCGCGATTTTTCATCCAAACGAGCATTGAGGGACAACCATCATGAAACGCATCACCGCCATCATCAAGCCGTTCAAGCTGGACGAAGTCCGCGAAGCGCTCGCCGAAGTGGGTCTCACGGGCCTGACCGTGACGGAAGTGAAGGGCTTCGGCCGCCAGAAGGGCCATACCGAGCTGTATCGCGGCGCCGAATACGTCGTCGACTTCCTGCCGAAGATGAAGATCGAGGTGGTCGTCGCGGAAGCGCAGGTCGATCAGGTGATCGACGCGGTGATCGGTGCGGCGCGCACCGGCAAGATCGGCGACGGCAAGATCTTCGTGTCGGACGTCGAGCGCGTGATCCGCATTCGCACCGGCGAAGAGAACGAAGCGGCCGTCTGAGCGCCGCATTCGTCGATCGGCGCGGCAGGCCCGAGCCGGCCCGCCAAGAAAAAACGGTGCGGATACCCGTCTGGGTACCGCACCGATACGCGCCTCTCGCAGCAGCGTGGAAAGTGTTGTCGAATCGTTCTTTGACGGCGCCTGATCAGAACAGGTGCTGGATGCCGGCGTAGACGCCGGTCTGGCTGCCGCCCGGATGCGGGTTGCCGGTCGACACGGCCGTACCGGCGCCGTTCGCGTTCAGGCCGAAGTTGGCCGTCGAGCTGTTGCGCACCGTCGCGACCTGGACGTCGAACAGCGTGCGCTTCGAGATGTTGTACGAGCCGCCGACCGTGTAGATGTTCGCGTTGCCGCCGCCATGGTTCGCGTTCACGTGATACACGGCTGCGATCAGCGCCGCCGCCGGCGTGGCCTGCCACGTCACGCCGCCCCAGACCTGTTGCGTACCCGTCACGCCGGCGTTCACTGCGGGGCCGCCGCTGCCGTCGGCGCGCGATGCCTGGTAGGCCGCCTGGACCTTGAACTGGCCGAGGAACACGTTCACGCCCGCGAAGTATTCACGCGAGTAGTTGAACACGTCCGAGAAGCGGCCGTTGCTGTCGCGCGTTTCGTCATAGATACCGCGCAACTGGAACAGCGAATTCGTGTAGGTGACCTGACCGCCCATTGCACGGCCCGGTTGGCCGGCCGTCGTGTTGCCGTTGAAGCTGGTCGAGTTCGAGAACGAGAACTGGCCGTAGAAGTCGAGGCCGTACAGCGACGGCGACTGGTACGACACGTTGTTGCTGGTCTTGTTCCAGTTGCGGCCGCGTACCAGCGAGGCCGTCGACCAGGCCGACTGGCCGAACGGGTCGAAGTCCCACACGCCGTTGGCGATCGCGAGCTCGCGACCCAACAGCAGCGTACCGTAGCGGTCGTTCGAGATACCGACGGTCGCGAAACGATCCCAGATCGAGCCGCTGAAGCCGCCGTTCATCGTGTTGAACGCACCTTCGAGGTGGAACAGGATCTTGTTGCCGCCGCCGATGTCTTCGCTGCCCTTCAAGCCCCACAGGCTCGTGCCCCAGTCGCCGCTTTCCGCGCGCACTTGGTGGCCGTTTTGCAGGCCGTTCAGGTACTCAAGGCCTGCGTCCAGGCGGCCATACAGCGTGACGCTGCTCTGTGCGTGCGCCGTCACCACCCCAGCAGCCATCAGCGCGGCCGCGACCAAAGCTTTCTTCATCGTCTCCTCCATACCCTGTCAAAAAGTCAACCCAGAACTGCACGAGATGCCCGGCGCGGCACGCACCGGGCAAAAGCGGGATAACCAGGGAGACCTCGTGCAGGGCCGGTAAGCGCGGCACGCGGGCAAGCGGACGGAAAACCCGTTGAGCGGTCCCGCGCAGCCGGGTCGGCCTGCGGGTCTCCTTGTAGTGTCGTGAAGCTAAACTACATTTCACGAACTTCGTTTTGCTACTTTGGTTACTAATTTAGCAAAAATACAATTTTGTGGCGATGGAAATCGTTGTTTGACTAACCGCTGTCGCCAAATTGCCATGCAACACGGTGCGCGACAGCGGACCCAAGGGTTCCCGATTACCGGAAAACCCTTGTGCCACAAGGGAGACATGGATTCCGCGGGCGTGGGTCAAGGATTGCCACTATTGACGTTCCCAAGGCGCCGGCGTAAGCGCGAAAGTCGCGAAATTGGTAAGTATTTCGTAATGATTCGGGCGATTGCCGTCAGCGCCGATCGACGCTGGCGATGCCCGTCCCGCCACGCGCCGCGCTTAGTCGGGGCTCGGCCGCGCGTCGAGCAGCTGCGCGCGAATCCAGCGGTGCGCATCGGTGCGCGCATGCTTCGCGTGCGAGTAGATTTTCACCGTGTAGCGCGGGATCTCGAATGGTGCGGGGAAGATGCGGATCGGCGCTGCATGCCGCAGCGCCTGCGCGGCGCGGTTCGGCACGGTCATCAGGAGTGCCGACTCCGCGATCACGAACGGCGCGGCCAGCACGGTCGGCAACTGCACGGCCACGTGCCGTGCGAGGCCGAGCCGGTCGAGCACGTAGTCGACCACGCCGCGCGACTCGTTCCACGGCGTGACGACGACGTGGCGGGCCGCCAGATACTGGTCGAGCGTCAGCCGCCGGCGGATCTCCGGATGCGCGGCGCTCGCGATCACGACGTAGTCGTCGGAAAACCAGTCGAAATCCTCGATGCCGGGCGCGTCGGCGGCCGTTTCCTCGTGGTAGCCGAGCGCGAAGTCGATCCGGCCGGCCGCGAGCGCGTCGACGGAAATCTTGCGGTCCGAATGCACGACGCGGATCCGCAGGCGCGGCGCGACGTGCTGGATGCGGGCCAGGAACGCCGGCAGTACCGCGAACGCGGTGTAGTCGGTCGCGGCGAACACGAACGTCCGGTCGCTTTGCGCGGGATCGAAGCGGCGTGCGCGGGCGAGCCCCTTCGACATCGCGTCGAGCGCGTCGCCGGCCCACGTGGCGATGTCGTCGGCGCGCACGGTCGGCTGCATCTCGTTGCCGAGGCGCACGAACAGCGCATCGCCGATCGCGTCGCGCAGCCGTGCGAGCGCGTGGCTCAACGCCGACGGGCTCAACGCGAGCTCGTGCGCGGCCGCCGCGACCGACCGGTGGCGATACAGCGCGTCGAATACGAGCAGCAGGTTCAGGTCGAGGCGGCGCAGATCGGGATGCATCATGTTCAGGTCTGAATGAAGAAACTGCACTTCCTGCAGGCAGGACGTGAACGTAGCATGCTGGTTCGAACGGCGCCAGCGCGGGGGCGCGGCGCCGCTTTCCCGTTTCATATCCGGGCCGGAGGAGGGCTCAACCCGTGCAAATCGATATCCGTTCCGCCACCGTCGCCGACGTGCCGCTGATCCTGCGCTTCATCACCGAACTGGCCGTCTACGAGAAGGCCGAGCACGAAGTCGTCGCGACGCCCGCATCGCTCGAACGCAGCCTGTTCGGCGAAGGCTCGCCGGCGCGTGCGCTGATGTGCGAGGTCGATGGCGAGCCGGCCGGCTTCGCCGTGTATTTCTTCTCGTATTCGACGTGGCTCGCGCGGCAGGGGCTGTATCTGGAGGATCTGTACGTGTCGCCGCGTTTTCGCGGCGCCGGCGCGGGGCTGCGGCTGCTGAAGGCGCTCGCGCGGATCGCGGTCGAGTCGGGCTGCGGGCGTTTCGAATGGAGCGTGCTCGACTGGAACGAGCCGGCGATCCGCTTCTACGAGCGCGTCGGCGCGGCGCCGCAGAGCGAATGGGTGCGTTACCGGCTGGCGGGCGACGCACTGCGCGCGTTTGCCGACGGCACGCCGGTGAGCGCCGCGTAAACGCGAAACGGGCGCCGCGCGGCGAACCGCGAGGCGCCCGTTCGGGCGTCGTGCGTGACGGACGCGTTACTTGAGGCTGCCCGACAGGAACCCGCGCAGGCGCTCGCTCTTCGGATTGGCGAACACCTCGGCCGGCACGCCTTCTTCCTCGACGCGGCCCTGGTGCAGGAACATCACGTGGTTCGACACGTTGCGCGCGAAGCCCATCTCGTGCGTGACGACGATCATCGTGCGGCCTTCCTCGGCCAGCTTCTGCATCACCTTCAGCACTTCGCCGACGAGCTCCGGATCGAGCGCGGACGTCGGTTCGTCGAACAGCATCACGTCCGGATGCATCGCGAGCGCCCGCGCGATCGCCACGCGCTGCTGCTGGCCGCCCGACAGATGCGACGGATACTGCTTCTCGACGCGCGGCGCGAGGCCGACCTTCTCGAGATACTCGCGCGCACGGTCTTCCGCTTCCTTCTTCGGAATGCCGAGCACGTTCACCGGGGCTTCCATCACGTTCTCGATCACGTTCATGTGCGACCAGAGATTGAAGTGCTGGAACACCATCGACAGCTTGGTGCGCACGCGCTGCAGTTGCTTCGAGTCGGCCGCGCGCAGCGCGCCCGTCTTGTCGAGCGCGGTGCGTACTTCCTCGCCGTCGACGAAGATGCGGCCCGCGTTCGGTTGCTCGAGGAAGTTGATACAGCGCAGCATCGTGCTCTTGCCGGAGCCGGACGAGCCGATCACGCTGATCACGTCGCCCGAGTTCGCCTTCAGCGACACGCCTTTGAGCACCTCGTTGTCGCCGTACCGCTTGTGGAGATCGTCGACGAAAAGCTTCTGGGTCTGGGAATTCATCAATAGTCCTGCGAAAACTTACTTGCCTTGCGGGCGCAGATACGCGAGCCAGCGGCGCTCGGCCTGGCGGAACAGCCACACGAGCGTGAACGAGATCACGAGGTAGAGCAGGGCGGCGATGCCGAACGCGTGGAACGACATGTAGGTCGCCGAGTTCACGTCGCGCGCGATCTTCAGGATGTCCGGCACGGTCGCGGTGAAGGCCACCGTCGTCGCGTGCAGCATCAGGATCACTTCGTTGCTGTAGAGCGGCAGCGCGCGGCGCAGCGCCGACGGCAGGATCACGCGGCGATACATCGTGAACGTGGACATTCCGTATGCGCGCGCGGCTTCGATCTCGCCGTACGACGTCGCCTTGATGGCGCCCGCGAAGATTTCGGTGGTGTACGCGCAGGTGTTCAGCGTGAATGCGAGCAGCGTGCAGTGCATCCCGTCGCGGAAGAACGCGTCGAGCATCGGCGTGCCGCGCACGGCCTGCAGGCTGTAGAGGCCTGTGTAGCAGAGCAGCAATTGCACGTAGAGCGGCGTGCCGCGGAACACGTACGTGTACAGCCACACCGCGCCCGACAGCCACTTCCGCTTCGACACGCGCGCGACGGCGAGCGGCACCGACAGGCAGAAGCCGAGGCCGATCGACACGACCAGCAGCCACAGCGTGATCGCGACACCGGTGATGCGATAACCGTCGGTGTAGAGATAGTTGCGCCAGTATTCTTGGATGAGTTCGATCATAGGTCAGCCTTGCGGACACCGGTCGAGTAGCGCTTTTCGAGCCACATCAGCACGAAGTTCGAGATCGTCGTGATGGCGAGGTAGACCGCTCCCGCGATCAGCGTGAAGAAGAAGAACCGCAGCGTGCCCTTGCCGGCGTCCTGCGACGCCTTCACGACGTCCGCCAGGCCGATGATCGACACGAGTGCGGTCGACTTCACGAGCACCTGCCAGTTGTTGCCGATGCCCGGCAGCGCGAAGCGCATCATCTGCGGGAACATGATCCGCGTGAACACCTGCCAGTTCGTCATCCCGTACGCGCTGCCGGCCTCGAGCTGGCCGCGCGGCACGGACAGGAATGCGCCGCGGAACGTCTCGGTGAAGTACGCGCCGTAGATGAAGCCGAGCACGAGCACGCCGGCGAGGAACGGGTCGATGTCGATCTGGTCCCAACCGAGTGCATCGGTCGCCATGTTCAGCCAGATCTGCAGGCTGTAGAACAGCAGCAGCATCAGCACCAGATCGGGGACGCCCCGGATCAGCGTCGTGTAGATGGTGCCGACGCCGTTCGTCACGCGGTTGCGCGACAGCTTCGCGCCGGCGCCGAGCAGCCCCAGCAGGAACGACAGCGCAAGCGAAAGCACCGCCAGCTTGACGGTTTGCCAGGTGCCAGCGAGGATCAGCGGGCCGTAACCTTGTAGAAACATATGTGGTCCCTGGTGTGGTCCCTGAGGGCGCACGCAGTGCGCCGCGAAAGACGCGCCCGCCAAGCTGCGCGGAACGCCCCGTACGTATCATGACCGTCCGCCCCGGCAACGGTGCCGGGCCTGCCCGTCGCGCGAGCGGCGGGCAAGGGGGCGGGCGGCGCGTGGTTGACTGCCTGTACTGCGCGGCCGCGGGGCCGCCCCCGCATCCGCTGCTTCTCGTTGTCGGCGTTCAGCGGGCCGGCGCCGAATAGACGCTGAACGAGAAGTACTTGTGCGACAGCCGGTCGTACGTGCCGTCCTTGTGCATGTCGGCCAGCGCCCGGTTGATCTTGAGCTTCAGATCGGTATCTTCCTTGCGCAGGCCGATCGCGGTGCCGTCGCCGATCGTCTTCGGATCCTTCACTTCCGGGCCGGCGAACGCGAAACCCTTGCCGCGCGGCGTGCGCAGGAAGCCGTAGTCGGCCTGCAACTCGTCCTGCAGCGTCGCGTCGAGGCGGCCCGAGCCGAGATCGGCATAGACCTGGTCCTGGTTCTGGTAAGGAATGATCGTCACGCCCTGCGGTTCCCAGTACGCTTTCGCGAAGGTCTCCTGCGTCGAGCCCTGCTCGACGCCGACGCGCTTGCCTTTCAGCGACGCGACCGTCGGCAGCAGCGGCGAGCCGGTCTTCGCGATCATCCGCGCGGGCGCGTCGTACACCTTGTCGGAGAAGTCGATCTGTTCGCGGCGCTTGTCCGTGACGGTCAGCGACGACACGATGACGTCGTACTTCTTCGCCTTCAGCGCCGGAATGATCCCGTCGAGATCCTGCGCCACCCACACGCATTTCACGTTGATCCGCTTGCAGATTTCCTTGGTGAGATCCACGTCGAAACCGACGATCTCGCCGCTCGGTGCCGTCGACTCGAACGGCGGGTAGCTGGCATCGACGCCGATCCGCACGGTCTTCCACTCCTTCGCGAAGGCGCTGCCCGCCACGAGGGCGAGGGCGGCGCACAGGGCGGCCTTCTTCATTTCCATCCTTCTGTTGCTGACTTTCCGGGGGCGCTCGCGGCCGGTCGGACCGGGCGCCGCGGCGTATTCTAGACGGCCAAAAATCGCCGATCGGCGCTCTGGCGCTGGCGGCCGCCGGAACGGCGAACGCCAAAAGGGCGGTATTTTACCCGAACGCGATATCCGGAAAACGGCAATCCGGCGCGATCGACCGATTCCTCGATTCGGCTGTTGCGGCAATCGTGGTATTCGCAACGAATATTTTGGCAATTGTTTGCGCGGGTGCAACGATGCGGTGCGCCGGCGGCGGATTGTGGCGCTTTCGGTCTCCTCCTACAGTGGAGGTAAACCCGAACAGAACATCTGCGTCCCCGAGCGTCCTCCCCAATGTTCCAGATCCTGCGCGCCGAAGACCGCTGCCGCACGCGCCACGGCTGGCTCGAATCGAGTCACAGCTTTTCGTCCGCCTGCCACACCGAGCATGCGCCGGTACGTCCGCCCATTGGCGCGCTGTGCGTGTTGAGCGAGGACCTGATCGCACCGACGCGCGGCTTCGGGATGCAGCCGCGCCGCGACGTGGAGATCGTCACGTACGTGCTGGATGGCGCGCTCGCGCATCGCGACAGCCTCGGCTGCGGCGCGATCGTCCGGCCCGGCGGCATCCAGCGGATGAGCGCCGGCACGGGGCTCCAGCACAGCGAAACCAACGCATCGCGCGACCGGCCGCTGCATCTGCTGCAGATCTGGCTGCAGCCGGCCGAGCCGGGCGGGCGGCCCGGCTACGAGGAACGGCGCTTCGCCGACGACGAGAAGCGCGGCCGGCTCAGGCTCGTCGCGGCGCCCGACGGCGGCGACGGCGCGCTGTCGATGCGGGCCGACGCCCGCATCTTCGCGGGGCTGATCGACGGCGACGAGACGGCGGCGTTCGACGTGCCGGCCGGGCGCAGCGTCTATGTGCACGTGGCGCGCGGCGAGGTCGAGGTCAACGGCCGCGCGCTGGCCGCCGGCGACGGCGCGCGGATCGGCGGCGTGGACGCGGTGGCGTTCGCGCGCGGCCGGACCGCCGAGGTGCTGCTGTTCGACGTCGCCTGAAATGAAAAAGGGGACGCAGGCCGGTGCCTGCGTCCCCGTTCGAGGCCGCTGCGGGAGCGGCCCGCCGGCTTACTGCGCCGGCGCCGATGCGCCCTTGGCGGCCGCGCGGTGCTGTTCCCAGCGCTCCTTCATCTTCTCGTGGCGCTGTTCCATCTTCGCGAATTGCTGCTTGAGCGCCGTGCTGACTATCGTCTTCTGCGAGTCGTTCAGCCCGTTATAGAACGTGAGCCACGCGGCGGACGTCTGCTCGCGCAGTTGCGCGTTCTGCGCCTCCGCCTGCTGGCGCGCCGAATGCATCGCGCTCAGGTCGAGGATCGGCTGGTTCTGCTGTGCCTTGAACTGCTCGCGCATCTGCTCGTGGCTCTTGCGCATCGCGTCACGGTTCTGCTTCATCGTGTTGACGGCCGCCTGCCACTGCTGTTCCTGCGACGCGTTGAGCTTCAGCTGGTCGTGCAGTTTCATGATCGCGCCGAACGGGCCGCCTTCGTGCCCGCCGTGCATCCGGTGCATGCCGGGGCCGCCCGGCGGCGGCATGTCGTCGGGCTGCGCGGCATGCGCGGTGCCGAATGCGAGAGCGAGCACGGTGGCGGCCGCGATGGCCACGCGGGAAGTCTTCTTATACATTTCAGAAACTCCTTGTATCCAAAGGGTCCGGCGATGCGGCGCCGGGAAAGTCGGGTACCGCATCCGGTAAGACGCAGGTTAGCGATGCAGGCCCCGGCGGGTGTTACGCGGGGTGGCGGCCCGGTTACCGAGCATTACAGTTCCCTTGCGCGGTAACCCGCAGTAACCCTTTCGTCCCTTTGTTTCGTTCTTCGACTCCGCCCTCGCGCGGTAAACTTCGAGCCATGACTACCCAGATCCTCATCGTCGACGACGACCAAGAACTCCGAGACCTGCTGCGCGACTATCTCGTGCGCCAGGGGATGGAAGTGTCCGTGCTGCACGACGCGGCGACGCTCGAGAAGCGCCTCGAGCGCGAGCGGCCCGACCTGATCGTGCTGGACCTGATGATGCCGGGCGTGGACGGCCTGACCGCGCTGCGCCAGTTGCGCGCGGCCGGCGACGACATCCCCGTGATCATGCTGACCGCGCGGGCGGACGACGTCGACCGCATCGTCGGGCTCGAGCTCGGTGCGGACGACTACCTCGGCAAGCCGTTCAACCCGCGCGAGTTGCTCGCACGCGTGCAGGCCGTGCTGCGCCGCCGCCGCGCGACGCCGTCGGCGGCCGCGCCCGAGCAGCGCGAGCCGTTCGCGTTCGGCCGCTTCCTGCTCGACTTCCAGGCGCGCACGCTGTCGGTCGACGGCAAGCCGGCCACGCTGTCGAGCAGCGAATTCGCGCTGCTGAAGATCTTCGTGAACCATGCGCTGCGCACGCTCACGCGCGAGCGGCTGCTCGAGCTGCTACACGGGCCCGAGTACGACGGCACCGACCGCGGCATCGACGTCCAGGTGTGGCGCCTGCGCCGCATCCTCGAAACGGATCCGTCGACGCCGCGCTTCATCCAGACGGTCCGCGGGCGCGGCTACGTGTTCGTGCCCGACGGCGAGGCTCATGCGCAAACCCATTGATTCGCTGTTCGGGCGGCTGGCGCTGCTCGTCGTCGGTGTCCTGCTCCTGTCGCACTTCGCGTGGTTCTTCGCGATGCGGCTCGAGCGCAACCAGATGCAGACGCGTTACGCGGTCGAGGAGGCCGCGTTCCTCGTCGATGCGGTGCGCCAGCACGTCGAGCGCACGCCTGATCAGCCGTTGCCGTCGCGCGTGCGGCTCGTGGCGCCCGACAGCCCCGATGTGCCGAAGGGCGGCGATGCGGGGCTGCCGCCGCCGCTGAAGCGATTCCGCGACGACGTGAGCGAGCGCATGCCGCCCGGCACGCAGGTCGAGATCGGTACGCCCGGCCATCCGCCGGTGCTGTGGGTCAAGGAGCCGGCCGACCGTAACTGGATCGTGGTGCCGGTGCAGCCGCTGCGGCCGCCGCGCTCGCTCGACCGGATGCTGCTGTGGCTCGGCACGATTTTCTCGGCCGGCGTGATCGCCGCGCTGTTCGCGGCCTGGCAGTTGCAGCAGCCGCTGCGCTCGCTCGCACGTGCGGTCGCGCGTTTCGGCCGCGGGCAGCCGGTGCCGCCGCTGCGCGAACGCGGCCCGCGCGAGCTGCGCCAGCTCACGCACGGCTTCAACCAGATGGTGGAACAGGTGTCGCAGGCCGAAAGCGATCGCGCGGTGATGCTGGCCGGCGTCGCGCACGACCTGCGCACGCCGCTTGCGCGGATGCGCCTGCGCGCGGAAATGATGGACGACGCACGGCTGCGCGACGGCGTCGTGCGCGACGTCGACTCGATGTCGCACATCGTCGACCAGTTCCTGGTGTTTGCGCATGGCGGCGCCGACCGCAGCGAGCCGGTGCCGGTCGACCAGGCGTGCGAGCGGATCGCGCGCAGCTATCGTGCGGTCGCGCCGAACGCGCCGGCGGTCCAGACGCGGCTGGAGGCCGATCCCGGCTTCCGGCTGCCGACAGCGACGCTCGACCGGATCCTGTCGAACCTGCTGGACAACGCGCATGCGTACGGCGCGCCGCCGGTGCTCGTCGAGACGGCGCGCACGCCGACGGGCTACGTGTTGTCGGTCAGCGACAGCGGCGGCGGCATCGCACCGCGCGACCTCGCGGCCGCCACGCGGCCGTTCGTGCGGCTCGACCCGGCACGCGGCGGGAACGGCCACAGCGGGCTCGGGCTCGCGATCGTCGAGCGGCTGGTGCTCAGGCTGGGGGGCGCGTGCGACATCGGCAATCGCCCCGAAGGTGGCCTGCGGGTATCGATGACGTTTCCGTTCGAGGCCGTGCCGAAGGACGAACCCCACGCCGAGGCCGCCTGAGCGGCCGCGGCGCCTGCCCGGCCGGGCAGGCGCCGCGCGGCTTCATTCGCCGAACAGCGTGCCGAGCGTCTCGGCCGCGTTGCTGTCGATCGTGTTGTAGGTCACCGTGGTGGCCTCGAAGATATAGACGGTCGTATACCGGCCGAGGCGCTCCAGGATTTCCTCCTGCAGCGATTCCGGCACGACGTTCATGTTCAGGTACCACGCCGTAGACGACAGCCGCGTCTGGAACGACCCGTACTCCTGCATGAGTTCATAGAACGCGTCGGCATCCTGATCGCGACAGACGATCACCAAGTTTCCTGCCATTCCCTTCCTCCCGCTCGTCGGTCGATGCCCGGGGCCTGTATACAGAGGGCGCGTGCGCATGGCAGCGGCACCGCCGACACGAACCCGGGGGCTAGCCCCGATCATACCTGCTTCGTCGTATCCGGCTGCTGATGCCGGACACGGTTTGTGCCCGCGTGCGGCGGGCGGGTTCACGGCCGGGCCGGATCACGGCATAATTCGGGCCTGCGTGCCGGCCGCAGGACTGCGGCCGGGCTGTTCCGTACCGCGCGCCCGCCATCCGCCCACGCGCCGGGCACGATCCATGCGCTGCCTGCGCCGTCCCCGGACGGTTGTACCTGAAATACAGGTTGGTGTAGTGTCGTGCCGTCGCGGCCCGACTCGCCCGGCCGCGGCAGCGCATGCGCGCACGGCGCGCCGCGTGCGCGAGATCGCCAGTCAATCGAATTACCGCGCCCGTGCGCTTTGCCATGAATCAACATCGACTGCCGGCTTCGTTCGGCCTTACCGGGGAGGGCGCCTGATGAACGTCGGATTCTTCAATCCGAACCGGACCGCCAACGCATCCGCGTGGCGCGTGTTGCCGAACCGGTGGGACTTCATCGCATTTCCGCTGATCATCTGCCTGATCGCGATGGCGGTGGTCGGCTTTCACGAAACGATGGCGCCGATCGGCGTGCTGCAGACGCAGAAGATCTCGCTCGATCCGTCGAACCTGCCCGAATACGCGCTGCGCACCACGCTGCGAATGCTCGCCGCGATGGTCGCATCGCTCGCGTTCACGCTCGTCTACGGCACGCTCGCGGCCAAGAGCCGCCGCGCGGGCATGGTGCTGATCCCGATCCTCGACATCCTGCAGTCGGTGCCGGTGCTCGGCTTCATCTCGTTTACGGTCACGTTCTTCCTCGCGTTGTTCCCGAGCCGCGTGCTCGGCGCCGAGCTGGCCGCGATCTTCGCGATCTTCACGAGCCAGGCGTGGAACATGACGTTCAGCTTCTACCAGTCGCTGCGCACGGTGCCGCGCGACCTGGACGAAGTGTCGCGCGGCTTCCACCTGACGTCCTGGCAGCGCTTCTGGAAGCTCGAAGTGCCGTTTTCGATGCCGGGCCTGATCTGGAACATGATGATGTCGATGTCGGGCGGCTGGTTCTTCGTCGTCGCGTCGGAGGCGATCACCGTCGGCAACCAGACGATCACGCTGCCGGGCATCGGCGCGTATCTCGCGCAGGCCATCTCCGACAAGAACTTCGGCGCGATCGGCTGGGTGATCCTGACGATGACGGTCGTGATCCTCGCGTATGACCAGTTCCTGTTCCGCCCGCTCATCGCGTGGGCCGACAAGTTCCGGATGGAGAACACAGCGTCGGGCGATGCGCCGCAGTCGTGGCTGCTCGACCTCGTGCGCCGCACGCGGCTGATCCATCAGTTGCTCGTGCCGGCCGGCTGGTTCTTCGCGAAGGCCGCGCGGATCCCGCTGCGCCTGCCGCTGTCGGGCGCGATGCGTTTCACGCTGCCGAAAGTCGAGAAGAAGGCGTCGCGCACGGTCGACATCGCATGGGCCGGGCTCGTGCTGATCGGCACGGCCTACATCGTGTGGCGCGTCGTCAGCTTCGTCGCGACCGGCGTGACGATGGCCGAGGTGGGCCACGTGCTGGTGCTCGGCCTTATCACGCTGCTGCGCGTGGTCGTGCTGATCTCGATCGCGTCGGTGATCTGGGTGCCGATCGGCGTGTGGGTCGGGCTGCGCCCGAAGCTGGCCGAGAAGCTGCAACCGCTCGCGCAGTTCCTCGCCGCGTTCCCGGCCAACCTGCTGTTCCCGGTGTTCGTGATCGTGATCGCGCGCTTCCACCTGAACGCGGACATCTGGCTGTCGCCGCTGATCGTGCTCGGCACGCAGTGGTATATCCTGTTCAACGTGATCGCCGGCGCAACGTCCTACCCGAACGACTATCGCGAAGCGGCGACCAACTTCCGCATCCGCGGCTGGCAGTGGTGGCGCCAGGCGATCCTGCCCGGCATCTTCCCGTACTACGTGACGGGCGCGATCACCGCCTCGGGCGGCGCGTGGAACGCGAGCATCGTGTCGGAAGCCGTGCAGTGGGGCAGCACCAAGATCGAGGCGCACGGCCTCGGCGCCTACATCGCGCAGACCACCGCCGCCGGCGATTTTCCGAAGATCATCCTGGGCATCGCCGTGATGTCCCTGTTCGTCACCCTGTTCAACCGCCTGCTGTGGCGCCCGCTGTATGCCTTCGCCGAAGCGAAGCTGCGGCTCGACTGAGACCGATTGAGAGCGAAACGCGATGCACAATCCGAATGCTGTAAACGCCCCCGTCCAGACGTCCCAGCCCCCGCGCCTCGGTGAAGAAATCCTGCGCGTCGATCATGTCTGCCGCGGCTTCAACAAGACGCAGGGCGAACTGCTCGTGCTCGACGACGCGAACCTGTCGCTGCGCGAAGGCGAGATCGTCGGCCTGCTCGGCCGCTCGGGCTCGGGCAAATCGACGCTGTTGCGCATCATCGCCGGCCTGATCGAGCCGACCGGCGGCGAAGTGACCTACCTCGGCAAGCCGCTGCGCGGCCCGGCCGAAGGCGTCGCGATGGTGTTCCAGACCTTCGCGCTGTTCCCGTGGCTGACCGTGTTGCAGAACGTGGAAGCCGGGCTGGAAGCGCTCGGCGTCGGCGCACGCGAGCGGCGCGAGCGTGCGCTCGCCGCGATCGACCTGATCGGTCTCGATGGTTTCGAGAACGCGTATCCGCGCGAGCTGTCGGGCGGGATGCGCCAGCGCGTCGGTTTTGCGCGCGCGCTCGTCGTCGATCCGACCATTCTGCTGATGGACGAGCCGTTCTCCGCGCTCGACGTGCTGACGGCTGAAACGCTGCGCACCGATCTGCTCGATCTGTGGACGCAAGACCGGATGCCGATCAAGTCGGTGCTGATCGTCACGCACAACATCGAGGAAGCGGTGTTCATGTGCGACCGGATTCTCGTGCTGTCGTCGAACCCGGGGCGCGTGATCGCCGAAATCAAGGTGCCGTTCAAGCATCCGCGCAATCGTCTGGACCCCGCGTTCCGCAAGCTCGTCGACGACATCTACGCGAAGATGACCGCACGCCAGACCGGCGAAGCGACGAAGAAGGGACTCGAGCTCGGCAGCTGGCTGCCGCAGGTGTCGACCAACCTGATGGCCGGCCTGATCGAGACGCTCGCGATGGCGCCGTACCACGGTCGCGCCGACATGCCGGAAATCGCCCGCACGCTGCACCTCGAGGTCGACGACCTGTTCCCGATCGCGGAAGTGCTGCAGTACCTCGGCTTCGCGGACGTGCGCGAAGGTGACGTGTTCCTGACGCCGCCGGGGCGCGTGTTCGCGGAATTCGGTACGCAGGAGCGCAAGCTGATGTTCGCGGATCACCTGCTGAAGCACGTGCCGCTCGCCGCGCGGATCAAGAAGGTGCTGAACGAGCGTCCGGGGCACCGCGCGCCGCGCGTGCGCTTCGAGCAGGAGCTCGAGGACTTCCTGTCGGACGGCGCGGCCGAGGAAACGCTCGACGCGGTGATCGACTGGGGCCGTTACGGCGAGATCTTCTCGTACAACGACCAGACCGAAATCTTCAGCCTCGAGGACGTCGAGTCCTGATGCGGGTGGGGCGCTCGGTATAACCGCGCGGCGCAGAACGCCACGGGCGCGGCGCACCGCACCGTTACTGCAAACTCCCCCACCGATCAACGGCCGGTTCCGCCGACGCCCACTTCCAGTGCGTGCCTTGCTGGCACGCATTCGCGAAATACCAGTCGGCCTTGTCGCCGTCCTTCACCGAGAACGCGAATTCCTTGCACAGCGCGAGCGCCGACGCGTACGCGCGCGTGACGCGCACTTCGCCTTCGCCGTTCTCCAGCGGCAACGTGTTCTTCACCTTCCACGGCTTCACTTCGCCGACGGCGAGACTGCCGACCGTCTTCGCGATCGCGTCCTGCTGGTTCTGATGGAGCTGCTTCATCGTGCGGTTGACGGCTTCGTCGGTCGCCGCCTGTACGGCGATCCCGACGCCGACGCCCACTGCCGGGTTCGCGGTGACGAGGCCCGTCGCCGCGCCGGCCAGCGCGCCGCTCGCCGCGCCGACCGACCCGCAGCCCGACAGCGCGACCGTCGCCGCGCACAGCGCGCCGATCGCCGCGATACGGATCGCGACGCTCATTGCAGCGCGCCCCAGCGTTCGGTCGCCGGTTCGGCCGATGCCCATTTCCATACGGGCCCGTCGCGGCAGATGGTGGCGACGTAGAACGCCGATTGCGCGGCCTTGTCGGCCTTCGCCGGCGTGTCGACCGCGAACACGATTTCCTTGCAGTCGAGCGGACCGATGCTGATCATCCGGCTGACCGTCACGCGGCCCTGCTCGTCGTCCTCGATCGGGAACGAATGGTGCGTCGACCACGGCGCGACGCCGCCGACGTCGAGCGGGCCGGCCGCCTTCGCGATCTGCTCCTGCGTGTAGCGGTGCGCGACGCGTTGCGTGTACTGGACGCCAGCCCGCGCGCCGGCAACGGCGCCGAGGCCGATGCCGGTCGCGACGGCGGCGTTGTTGGTGACCTTGGAAGCGATCGCGGCGCCCGCGATACCGGCGCCGGCTGTCGCGCCTTCGCTGTACAACGAATTGCAGCCGGACAGCAGTGCGGCCGTGGCGATCACGGCCAGCACGACGCGCGCCGGCGTGGCCCGGCGCGGCGATTCGAAACGAATGTTCATCCCTGAGTGCAAGTCCTGTCTGGGTGAGCGGCGACGCATGCACGCCCTGATGCCGCGTCATTGTTTCGCAATTGTCATAGGAAAACTGCAAAGCTTTGACAAATCGCCGAGCGGCAGGCCGCGTGCGCGCGGGCGGCGTTATTGTCGGATAGATGATCGGAGCAGGGTCGAAACGTTACAAATTGAAGGTAATTGTTACCTTTGGGTGCGACGAAGCGACCTAGACTGTTTTGCTATGGAATGTTTCTACGACGGCCTCGAGCCGCGCCGCACATGAGACACCCAGCCATGCGCCGTTCGAAACGGTTGTCACACCGGCCGCCTGACGCGGCGGCCAGCCATCCGGAAGACCGCTCGCGTCCGCAGACCGACGCGCCATCGGCACCGCCCGCGGGCGCGCCGGACGAGACGCCGTCGGACGGCGATCACAACCAGGGTGGTGCTCGCCCGGAAGGGCTCGACTATCAACGCGACCTCGGTCAGGAGCAGGACGCTTGATACGGTCGTCGCCGCATTCCACCGCCGTATTTCATTGCAATTCTCGGAACTGAGTCGCCGCGCGGCCGCCTTCGGGCCGCCGCGCCTGCTTTGGCGTGCGTCGCGCGCCAGCCAATCGAATCGAGGAGGGGAAGTCGCATGAGCAGATTGATCGTGGTATCGAATCGTGTCGCCGCCGGCGAGGATACGCGCCCGAGCGCGGGCGGCCTGGCTGTCGGCGTGATGGACGCGCTGCGGGAAACGGGCGGCGTCTGGTTCGGCTGGAACGGCGAGATCGTCGGCGCGCCCGATGCCGAGCCCGCGATCCAGCGGGACGGCAACGTGACGTATGCGACGGTCGGGCTCACCCGGCGCGACTACGACCAGTACTACCGCGGCTTCTCGAACGCGACGCTGTGGCCGGTGTTCCACTACCGCGGCGATCTCGCGCGCTTCGATCGGCAGGAGTACGCCGGTTATCTGCGCGTGAACGCGATGCTCGCGAAGCAGCTCGCCGCGCTGCTGCGTCCGGACGACCTGATCTGGGTGCACGACTATCACCTGCTGCCGTTCGCGCACTGCCTGCGCGAGCTCGGCGTGAAGAACCCGATCGGCTTCTTCCTGCACATCCCGTTTCCGTCGCCCGACATGCTGCGCCTCGTGCCGCCGCACGAGGAACTCGTGAAGTTCATGTGCGCGTACGACGTCGCGGGCTTCCAGACCGAAGCCGACAAGCAGGCCTTCACCGACTACATCGAGCGGCGCGGCATCGGCGCGGCGAGCGACGACGGGATGCTGCATGCGCATGGCCGTGTCGTGAAGGTCGCCGCCTATCCGATCGGCGTGCATCCCGACGCGATCGCGCAGGCGGCCGTTCAGTACGGCACGCGCAAGCCGGTGAAGATGCTGCGCGAGGCGCTGGGCGACCGCAAGCTGGTAATGAGCGTCGATCGCCTCGATTACTCGAAGGGGCTCGTCGAACGCTTCCAGTCGTTCGAGCGGATGCTCGCGAATGCGCCGGGCTGGCAGGGGCGCGTGTCGCTCCTGCAGATCGCGCCGCCGACACGTTCCGACGTGCAGACCTATCAGCACATCCGCGAAACGCTCGAAGGCGAGGCCGGCCGCATCAACGGCCGCTTCTCGCAACTCGACTGGACGCCGATCCAGTACCTGAACCGCAAGTACGAGCGCAACCTGCTGATGGCGTTCTTCCGGATGTCGCAGGTCGGCTACGTGACGCCGTTGCGCGACGGGATGAATCTCGTCGCGAAGGAATACGTCGCGTCGCAGGATCCGGCCGATCCGGGCGTGCTCGTGCTGTCGGAGTTCGCGGGCGCGGCGGCCGAGCTGACCGGCGCGCTGCTCGTCAATCCGTACGACCTGTCGCAGATGGCCGAGGCGCTCGAACGTGCGCTGTCGATGCCGCTCGCGGAGCGGCAGGCGCGTCACGAGGAGAACCTCGCGCGGCTGCGCGAGAACGACCTGTCGGTCTGGCGCGACACGTTCGTCGCCGATTTGCGCAGTGTCGCGGCGGCGGCGTCGGTCACGCGGCGCGCGGGCCGGCGGGTGGCGCATGCGTGAGGGCGCGCCCGGCGCCGATAGCGACGACGAAGTGGCCGACGATCCCGCCGGCCGTTTCTTCGTCGTGACGGGCGGGCCGGGTTCGGGCAAGAGCACGCTGCTCGATGCGCTCGAACGTGCCGGCTACGCACGTTCGCAGGAAGCCGGGCGCGGCGTGATCCGCGACCAGATGGCCGTCGATGGCCAAGCGCTGCCGTGGCGCGACCCGGCAGCGTTCGCGGAGCTGATGCTGAGCTGGGAGATGCGGTCCTACCATCTCGCGCGGCAGGCGCGTGGACCGGTGTTCTTCGATCGCGGCGTGCCGGACGTGATCGGTTACCTGAAGCTGACCGGGTTGACGGTGCCCGCGCACGCGGAAGCCGCGGCGCGGCGGTTCCGCTATCACCGGCGCGTGTTCATCGCGCCGCCATGGCCCGACATCTATGCGCAGGACACCGAGCGCCGGCAGGATTTCGCGGAAGCGGTGCGGACCTATGACGCGATGGTCGATTGCTATACGTCGTATGGCTATCGGCTGATCGAATTGCCGCGTGTGAGCGTGAAGGCGCGCGTGCGCTTCGTGACGGACACGCTCGACGCCGCCTGACGCCCGCCGCGCGTACGGCGCGCGATGGTGTCAGGTCGCCGTGTCCGGCCGCGGCGATGCGATGCGCAGCAGGCTGACGACCGCGGCCACCGCCGCGAACACCGTGGCGACATAGAGCGCGATCGTCGGCCCGCGGTCGGGCGCGAGCCCGAAAATCAGCGCGACGAGCGCCGCGCCGAGCGTCTGGCCCGTCAGGCGCGCGGTGCTCAGCATGCCGCCGGCGCCGCCACTGCGCTCGCGCGGCGCCGACGACAGCATCGCGCGGTTGTTCGGCGACTGGAACAGCCCGAAGCCCGCGCCGCACAGCGCCATCCGCCACACGATGTCGACCGTGCCCGGGTGCGCGCCGATCGTCGCGAGCGACAGCAGGCCGGCGGCGAACAGTGCAAGCCCGATCCCGCCGAGAATGCCGGCCGAATAGCGGTCCGACAGCACGCCTGCGAGCGGCGCGGCGAACACGATCACGAGCGGCCACGGCGTCATGTAAAGGCCGGTTTCGACCTGCGAGAAACCGAGCGAATGCTGCAGCCAGAACGGTAGCGCGACGAACGCGAGCATCTGCGACGTGAACGACGCCGTCGACGTGTAGACCGACAGCGCGAACATCGGGATGCGCATCAGGTCGACCGGCAGGAGCGGCGCCGGCTGCGACAACTGACGCTTCACGAAGAAGTAGCCGACCACGAATGCGACGGCCAGTTCGGCCGCGACGTACGCATGACCTTCGCCGTGACCGAGCCCGTCGACGGCCGTGATCAGCAGGCCGAACACGCACGCGTTCATCAGCGCGCTCGGGAAGTCGTACGGCGCGTCGTGCAGCGGATTGGCCGGCAGCGCGCGCAGGCTGCCGAGCACGGCCGCGATGCCGATCGGCACGTTGACCGCGAAGAGCCACGGCCATGACGCGAACGACAGGATCGCGGACGCGACCGTCGGCCCGATCGCCGACGACAGCGCGACCACCATCGCGTTGATCGACAGACCGCGCCCGAGCAACGACGACGGGTAGATCATCCGCACGAGCGCCGCGTTGACGCTCATGATGCCGGCCGCGCCGAACCCCTGGATCACGCGCATCACGGCCAGCATCGGCAGCGAGCCGGCCAGTGCGCAGCCGAGCGACGCCGCGGTGAACAGCGCGAGCCCGGCGATGTAGATGCGGCGGTAGCCGATGCGCTCGCCGAGCGACGCGAGCGGCAGCAGCGTGATCGTGACCGCGAGCTGGTATGCGTTGACGATCCAGATCGACGCGGCGTCGGATGCATGCAGGTCGCGCGCGATGGTCGGCAATGCGACGTTCGCGATGGCGCCGTCGAGCACGGCGAGCGTGATGCCCAGGGCGACGCAGACGATCGCCCAGTAGCGTTGCGGAAGCGGCAGGCCGGTATCGGCGTTCATGACGGGAGCGAGAGCGTGGTTGTCCGCGTGCCAGCTTGCCGGTTGCGTGCGCAACCATGTGCGGGGGCGGAGGCGGCGATGAACGGCCCGGCCGGCATGGCGGCACCGGAACGGGGCCGGTCGAGTGTATCACCGGGCCGCATCGCGCGACGCCGAGCCGCGCGCCCGCCGATTGGCGCGCGCATTCAGCCTTCGAAGTCGAGACCGCCGAGCCGCACGAGCGGGTCGGCCTGCGTGCGCGACGCGAGATCGATGTCGCGCGCGCCCTGCCACGCGCCCAGCTTTCTCGGCAGTGCGGCCAGGTAGTGCTCGAAGCGCTGCGGGCCGTCGGGTTCCATCAGCCGCTCGATCTCGTCGGAGTCCCACGTCAGTTCGAGATTCAACGGATGCACGAAGCCGCTCACGTGCTCGTGCGGCGCGCTGCGGATCTGCACGCGCGTCGGGTGCCCGTGCCCGCCGTAGGGGACGACGTCGGTCTGCACGTGATCGGCGAAGAACGCGGCGATCGCCTGCGCGATGCGCGGCGCGAATTCGGTATCGAAACGGCGGGCGGTTTCGGGCTGCATGAAGGCGTCTCCTGTATGCCGAAAATCGTAGCACGGCGACGCCGCGTTTCGGCGGATGCGATACCGGTAATCGCGCGTTACCACTTGCTGCATCTATTACGGCCGCGCACCGCCACAATGCTTCGCATCCAGTACCACTTCGCGTGGGAGTCCATCATGAAAAAGATTGCCGCAGTGTGTGTCCTTGCCGGTTCGCTCGCGGTGGCGGGGCCGGCGTCCGCGCATGGCCGCGACGGCGGCGCCGTCATCGGCGCATTGATCGGCGGCGCGGTGCTGGGCGCGATCGTGACGTCGGCGATGAATCCGCCCGTCGCCTATCAGGCACCCGCGTACCAGGCGCCGGCCTATCAGCCGCCGACGTACTACCAGGCGCCCGCGTACCAGCAGCCAGCCTACCCGACCTATCAGCAGGCGCAGTACCAGGACGACGGTCCGAACTATTGCTACGACCGCTACCAGCGTGCGTACGTCTGCGGGGCGCCGGTGCAGCAGGGTGGCTACGTGCAGCCGGCCGGCTGGTAAGCGCCGGCGCGCGGCGTGCGCGCGGGGTGGGTGCCGGTCGGCCGGCACCCACCGACGATCGTTTCGCCGCGCCGAACGACGAAAGGCCCTCGCTCGATGCGAGGGCCTTCGTCTTTTTTGTGGTCGTCCGTACGCCTGCATGGCGCGCCGCCGGCCATCGGCGGGCCGTGTGTGGATACAAACGGTTGCAATTGCGCGTCAGTGGCGATGCCCGCCGCCGTCGCCGCGACCGTGTCCGCCACCGCCGCCTTCGTTCCAGTCGCCGCGGCGTCCGCCGCCGCGCCACCAGCCGTTGCCGCGGTTGCCGCGATCGCCGTCCCAGTGATGGTAGTCGCGTCGGCCGCGATCCCAGTCGCGTCCGCCGCCACCGCCCCAGATATTGACCGTGCCGTACACGGGGGACGGCGCGTACGCGTAGCCGGGATCGGAATAGTAGGGCTGCCCGTAGCCGTATCCGGCGTCCGGGGCGACGACGCAGCCGGCCAGCAGGGTGGCGACGCCGGCGGCAGCAATGAGCTTCAGCATGATGTTCTCCGTTGGTTGCGCTATAAGTACCGCGCCCGGGGATTGCCGGCTGTTTGCAATTGTGTCGCCAAATTACAGGCTCGTAAGGTCTTGCGACGAAAGTGTTAGCATCCGGGGCTCATTTGTTTTTCAGGAGCACATCGATGAAATTCGCGATCCGGGCCGCGCTGGCCGCTTTCTGCGTGACGACGGCCGCCGCCTGCGTGGCCGCGCCGGCCTCCGCGCCCGCCGTGCCGGCGGAGTCGATCAAGATGTTCCCGCAGGCCGCGGCCGGCCAGCAGCGCGTCGTGATCGCGCTGCCCGCGCTCGAGAACGAGGGCGATGCGCGCGTCGAGCTGATGATCGGCAAGACGCTGCAGACCGACTGCAACCAGCAGTGGTTCGGCGGCGAGCTGACCGCCGAGGACGTGAAGGGCTGGGGCTACACGTACTACCGGCTCACCGACGTGAAAGGGCCGGCATCGACGCTGATGGCATGCCCAGGCCAGGCGCCGCAGCAACGCTTCGTGCAGGTGCGCGGTGACGGCCAGCTGCTGCGCTACAACAGCCGCCTGCCGCTCGTCGTCTATGTGCCGGACGGCTTCGACGTGCGCTATCGCGTGTGGCATGCGTCGAAGGACGTGCAGCAAGCTGCGAAGCAGTAACCTTTCGGCGGCGCCTGCCGCTACGCACCGGCCGCGCCGCTCGTGCCGACGAGCGCCGGCCAGGCGGCCAGCGCGGCCTGCGCGATGGCCTCCAGATCGCGGCGGCTCGCGCCGTCGCGCGCCTGAATCGACATGCCCTGCTGAACCGTCACGTAGTAGCGGGCGATCGCGTCGAGATTCGCGTGCGCGGATATTTCGCCGGTCGCGACGCCTTGCGCGAGCCGCTCCCGCAGCGCGTCGACCGTGTGCTCGCGCATCGCGATCAACGTTTGCCGGACCGTATCGGAACGTTCGGCCGGATGCAGCGCCGACAGCACGATCAGGCAGCCGGCCGGCTTCGAGCGCCGCGTGAACACGCGCGCGGTATCCATCAGGTAGCGCTGCACGGCGTCGTGCGCACTGGCCGCCCGTTCGACGCCCCCCCAGATTTCCCGCCCCTCGGTTGCGCCGTAATGCTCGAGCGCTTGCCGGAACAACGCTTCCTTGCTGCCGAAGGCCGCATACAGGCTCGGCGACGCGATGCCCATCGCGGTCGTCAGGTCCGTCATCGACGCTCCTTCGTAGCCGAGACGCCAGAACACCTCCATCGCGCGATCCAGCGCCGCTTCCTTGTCGAAGCTTCTCGGTCGGCCTCGTTCAGCCATTGCGTCCGTTCCTTCGTCGATATCTGTATCGATCGATAAAATAAATCAATTGACTGTGCGGCGCAACTTGCCACATTCTGTGTCGGTCGTTACATAAATGAGGAAAGGAACCGACATGAACCGACTTCAGGGCAAGCGTGCACTCGTCACGGGCGGCAGCCGCGGCATCGGCGCGGCGATCGCGAAACGGCTGGCGGCCGATGGCGCGGACGTGGCGATCACGTATGAAAAATCGGCCGAGCGGGCGCAGGCCGTGGTCGCCGGCATCGAGGCGCTGGGCCGGCGCGCCATCGCGATCCAGGCCGACAGCGCCGATCCGGTCGCCGTGCGCAACGCGGTCGATCGTGTCGCGGAGGCATTCGGCGGACTCGACATCCTCGTCAACAACGCGGGGATTTTCCGGGCCGGATCGCTCGACGACCTCACGCTCGACGACATCGACGCGACGCTGAACGTGAACGTGCGCGCGGTGATCGTCGCGTCGCAGGCGGCGGCGCGGCATCTCGGCGAGGGCGGGCGCATCGTGTCGACCGGCAGTTGCCTCGCGACGCGCGTGCCCGATGCGGGGATGAGCCTCTATGCGGCGAGCAAGGCCGCGCTGATCGGCTGGACGCAGGGGCTCGCGCGCGATCTCGGCCCGCGCGGCATCACGGTCAACATCGTGCATCCGGGGTCGACCGATACCGACATGAACCCGGCCGATGGCGCGCATGCCGATGCGCAGCGTTCGCGGATGGCGATTCAGCAGTACGGCAAGGCCGACGACGTGGCCGCGCTCGTGGCGTTCGTCGTCGGACCGGAAGGGCGGTCGATCAACGGGACCGGATTGACGATCGACGGCGGCGCGAACGCGTAAAGGCCGCTGCCCGGCGCGGATTGGCCGGGTGGGGGCGGGTGCGGCGTTGTTCGTTACTGGCAGCCGAGGCGCTGGTGCTCGGCTTCCAGATCGGCCCGTTTGTCGTAGGCGCGCAGTTCGTTGCGTGGCTTGCCGTCCGGGCCCATCCCGCGCACGACCTTCTGGCCGCGGTCCGGTGAGTGCGTGACCGCGTCGATGCCGGCGGCCAGTTCCCGACAGCGGGCGTTGGAGGCGGTGCTTTCCGGGCGCGGGGCTGCCGAGGCAGTGACGTTGGCGATGCCCGGGCTGACGTAGCGTTGCTTGGTGGGGGCCGTGCCGGTGTCGGCGGCGTTGGCCACGGCGGTCATCGCCGAAAGCACGACGAGTGCCGCGATCGTTCGAATCATTCGAGAAGTCCGTGTGCTGAACCGAAGAAGGTTCGGAATTCTACGCAATGTTCGCTGCATGGCTGCGGCGAATGGACGAGCTGCGATTACGTGTCGCACGTCGTGGGGAACGCGCGATTGCATCGCCGTTCGCATACCTTAGTTGCGCTGCACGCGCAAGCCACATCCCCGGACCGCCGGACAGCAAAAAGCCCGCTTGCTTTCGCAAAGCGGGCTTCGGCATTTGGTTGCGGGGGTAGGATTTGAACCTACGACCTTCGGGTTATGAGCCCGACGAGCTGCCAGACTGCTCCACCCCGCGGCGCGAAGTGTACTTCGGGTTGATGCGGGGAGTCAATCGATTCCTGCGACGACGGGCTGATGCCATATCGGGCCTGTTCCTTGAAACGACTGCAGCGCAGTGCAGCCGACGCGTACAACCGAAAATTTTTCACGCTCGCCACAATATTCGCGCGCCTGAAACGTCTTCAGACGCATGGAACCGCCACCCACTTCGCAAACGATGACCGACCCAGACCGCGACATCACTGCGACGGTGATGCGTGAACGAACGAGGCTAGGGAATTTCATTCGGCGCCGGATCCGCGACCCGGACGATGCCGAGGACGTTCTGCAGGATGTGCTTCACGAATTCGTACAGGCCTATCGACTTCCCGCGCCAATCGAACAGGCGAGCGCGTGGCTGTTCCGTACCGCGCGCAACCGCATCATCGATCGTTTTCGCAAGAAGAAGGAGCAACCGCTGACCGATCTGCTCGATGCCGACGACGAAGCGGACAGCGAGTATCGCCTGGATCTGGCGCTGCCGGCGCACGATGCCGGCCCCGAGGCGCTCTACGCTCGCACGCTGTTGCTCAAGGCGTTGCAGGATGCGCTCGACGAGTTGCCGGCGAATCAGCGCGAGGTTTTCATCGCGCACGAGCTGGAAGGACAGTCCTTCAAGGAGATGGCCGCGCAAAGCGGTGTCACGCTCAATACGCTGCTCGCGCGCAAACGCTACGCGGTCCTGCATCTGCGTGCTCGACTGCAACCCATTTACGACGAACTGGATATCTAGAGGAGTCGACGGATGAATTTTCGAATCAGATGTGCGGGCAAGGCGCTGCTCGTGGTGGTGGCCATCGGCGTGCTCGGTGGGGTCGTGATGATGTTGTGGAACTGGGTGATGCCGGCGCTATTCGTCGGCGCCCGGACGATCGACTTCGCTCATGCGCTGGGCCTGCTCGTGTTGAGCCGCATCCTGTTCGGCGGATTCCGCGGACACCGCGGCTGGCACGGCCGGCGCCACTGGCGCAAGTGGGAAGCCATGACGCCGGAAGAGCGCGAGCAGTTCCGAGCCGCATGGCGGTCGCGCGGCAAGCGGCCCACGGAGGAGTGACCATGCGCGAGAAATCAGCGGCCGACTGCAAGCAGAAGGCGGGCGTGATTGCGCCGGTCATCGATCTGAAGCGTTGCGAGGGCAAGGGCGATTGCGTCACCGTTTGCCCCGAAAACGTGTTCGAGGTCCGGCGCATCGACGAGGCCGATTATCTCGACCTCGGTCTGATGCATCGCTTGAAGCTGCGCGTGCATGGAATGAAGGTCGCGTACACGCCGAATGCGCAAGCCTGTCGGTCATGCGGGCTTTGCGTGACGGCGTGTCCCGAGCGCGCGATCACGCTCGCGAGAAGGGCATAGCGTCGCCCGTGCTCGCCGATGATGGAGCGGTAGCGCCGCAGGCCTGATGGCGGATAGCAGTCGCTGGATACGCCGTCTACGTGATCAAACTCATCAAGGAACGCACTTGGTTTCTACCACCCACGCTCTTTTGCAACGGCTTCATGAAGAGAGCCAGCGCGAAATCATCGCCCGCGCCCGCGCGCAGTTCCAGGGGCCGAACGAGGCGTTTCCGACGCTCGTCGACGAATACGAAGCACTCGCCCCGAGGTTGCGAGGGCGGTTTCTCGAAACGTTCGGCCTGTTCACCGAAGATTTCGAATCGTCGGCGGGCAGTGCGCTATCGTTGGCCGTGTCGGCGGAAACGGGAAGGTTCTTGCGCAACATGGTGCTCGCGCAACGGCCGACCAGAATTCTCGAACTCGGCAGTTCCTGCGGTGTGTCGACCCTGTATTTCGCCGATGCGCTGCGGACGTTGGGCCGTGGCGTGGTCATCGCGACTGAATGCGATGCGCGCAAGTGCGCGCGTTTGCGCGACCACGTCGAAACTGCGGGCCTGGAGGCCTATGTCGACGTGCGGGAGGGCGATGTGTTCGACACGGTTGCTGAGCTGGACGGGACTGTCGACATGGTGTTTATCGACGTCTGGGCCGACGCCTATCTGAAGCTGTTCAAGCAGATCGAGCGCCTGCTGCGGCCGGGATCGGTCGTGCTGGCCGACAACATGTACACGGCCGAGGACGCCGTGCGACCGTACAAGCAATACCTCGACGAGGAGCCGCGGTTTTCGACCACGACGCTGGATTTTGAGTCGGGGGTTGAGTTTACGGTTGTCGTTGCTTGAGTGGGGAGTTCTTGTGAATCCGGGGAGGTATGGGGCTTGACTGGTCCCCCGACAGAATTCATGCGTCAATGATGACAGGTGGTTGTGGGGTGTTTTTCAGAATTTATACCCCCAAAAACACCCCTAAAAAATCGTAGTCGTGAATTCTACGGGTGCGGTTCCTAAGGCTCGCCGGGTCGACTGCTGCTTACTAATCTTTGTCTTCCATATGAAATTTTTTTAAAATCAAGGGTTTACGAAACTCGCAAACTGCAAAACCAAGGCTGCACAAGGTCAATCAAGGGTAATCCCGCCCGCCCAAGCTGCACTTAGCTGAACTCGTTGAAGCGTGCCGACGGCGCAGGTCTGCCCTATCGTCGTGCTGCGTGGCGCTGGCTGGACCGTACGGCAGTAGTATTGAGCACCGCTCAGTGCAACACTGTCCTATACTTACCCGTCAAGATGAGCTCGGATCTGCACATTGTTCCTTGGCTGAGGGGTTGCACGACGGGGGAAGCTCGTACTGGTGCAGCGTGAGATTCGGCCCGATGGGCCTGCATTTCGCAAATAACAATCGTCACAACACCTGACATGGCAGAAATTCGACACCTGAGCGACGCTCCGATCCGCGAAGCGATCATCGACATTCAATTCGGTCCCGAAGTCGCCTTTGAAACCATTGACAGCTTCGCTACGGATTTTGCCTCCTCAGACGACAAGATTTCAGATATTTGGACGTCGACGCTTCAGGTGAAAGTTGAGCCCACTGGGGTAAGGCAGTCTCAAGTTGGGGCACGCGTTGGCAAGCGCATCGACATGGACGAAGGGAAGCATGTAGTCCAGTTTCGGACTACCGGATTCACCTTCAGTCGTTTACGGCCTTATGACCGATGGGAAGTGATGAGCGAGGACGCCCTCGGCATATGGCAAAAGTATCATGACGCGATAAAACCTGCGGCAATTACCCGTCTGGCCACCAGATTCATCAATGCCATTGAAATTTCGCTACCGATAGTAGATTTCGCTGATTTCTTGATATATCCGCCTGAAGTGCCGAACTCGCTTCCGCAAGGCGTGATGAGCTTCCTAAATCGAGTGGCGTTTTCCGATCCGGGCACTCCCGACGTCACAACCGTTACCCAAATGCTGGAAGGGTTGTCGCCTGACCAAAAAAACGTGACAATTCTTCTGGACATTGATGCTGCCTGCATAGCGCCACCAACGGATACAGATATACGGCAAATCGCCCTAACTCTGGGCCGACTACGCGAAACGAAAAACAAAGCGTTTTTTGGATATCTCAAAGAAAGCGCATTGGAGCGATATCTATGACCGCCCTCGCACCTTGTAATTATGATCTCCCATGGGGAGGCACCCCTGGCGCCTCGTCGGAAGCCAAAAGTGTCGAGAGAGCGCGATTCAAGGGAATTTACCAATTGAAAGAAAAACTGTCCGGTACATCTGCAATTCGCGATGAGCTTTTCAGTCTTGCGTATGAGAATGGCGACGTGTCAGAATCGACGCTAAGCAAGGCGTACCATTTTGCTATCGCACTGCCATCTTATGTCGAGCAACCGGAACTCTCGGTCGATACGGATGGGGAAATCGCGTTTGACTGGGCTGACGAACAGAATATTTTGTCAATAAGCGTCGGCGGTTCGGGGAGAGTTACGTATGCAGGAAAATTTAAAGAAGCCACGACTCATGGCACGCTTTATTTATCTGATCGAGTCATTCCTGAATTGGCTAACGCACTCAAACACTTCAGACGATAGCGTCACTTCTCATGCGGCTGACGTTGCGCTGGAGACCGCCAACGACGCAAAAATCGCCCCGCCGTCCCCTATCTCTCGCTTTATTTACGACTCGGGGAAATATTTTAAGCAAAACAATCGACCGAAACCAGGCGCATTTATGCCTGAGGAATACGAAAACAGATGGGAAACGTCGGTTTGTCGAATGGACAAATGCGGCGACGACCGCGTTTGGCACTTGGGGCGGACGCGCCGTGCCGATCGAACTCTCCGCGCCCGAATCGACTTCGACGTCCAGCATGTCGTCGACAATGCCCTCGCATGCCATACGGCGCCGCAAGACGGGTTTGACGAGCACGCGGTGGTTGTGGAGTGGCCCTCCGACAAAGCGGAGCAGAAGTTGATCGCTGTAAAGCTTGCCGATGCCGTGGGGGCCTGCAAAATGGCTCCGCCTGTCGCCGAGGGTAACGCGACCGTCCATTGACGAAGTCAGGTAGTAGCGTGTATCCGACGAGAGTTTCTCAAGGTGTGACGTTCGTGCATAACCATGACGCATAAATCCGCATAACGAAATCTCGCATTCGGAGCAGCGGTGCGGCCACGCCAGCTGGACCTGGACGGCGATTGCATGCGCGCATAAAAATCGTTCGTTTTTACGGGCAGGTGGGGCTGGGTTACACCTGCGCACCGAGCGGTTCGCCACACCGGCTGCGCCATCGAATGTCTTTTATTGCTGCCGAACCTGCTGCAAAGCGTGTGAGCCTCTTCCTTAGGCTCGCCTTACGGGAGATTGTTAACAGCTTCGAACGAGGCTGGCCCGTCACCGCATCCCAGGCCGCCTCATCTCCTCGCGCAGCAGATGCATCAGCCGATGTTGCGGTAGTTGTATCGGTGGAGAGAGGCGGACGCCCAATCGCCTAGTATCGCCGCCCGTAGCCCTCGCGATACAGCGTTGCGCCGATCGATGTCAGCAACGCGATGTCTTCTTCTCCCAATGTGTCCCAGGCGCCCGCCAGCCAACCAGCGAAGCCGGCACAAGCGTGGTCCAGATCGACCGCTGCCCGTCCTTCGGCATTTAGCCGCTCGAAGATCGTGATTACGTCGTGTGGGGTCATGGTTTGCTCCCGGCGATAATCAAAGCATAGGTGTTCGAGGCCGTACGCTCGGAAAAGGTGAAGGAGCGCGTCCTACTTCCGGCTGCGCGGATCGTGGATCAATGCGAGGCGGCCTAAAAGTTCGTCCACTTGGATTTCGAAGACCCTGTGTCGCACGGGTTGCGCGCGGAGCTTGTTGAGCTTGTCTCTCCAATACGCCGGGTCGTTCACCGACGACTTGTTGACGAACGCATGTTGCGCTTGCTCAAGTAGTCCGATCGCTCGCCTGATATGTACCAATTCGCGTTCCGCTTCGCAGTACCAGCTCATGTTTGCCGCCTTCTGATGATTTTTATCGTGACTTGCCGTACCGCGAGAGCCTGGAGCTACTCAAAGGCAACGCGCGAGCCGATCTCGGACCGTGCTGCTGCACGGCGCGATGGGTGTAGGGTGGGGGCAAATGTGGTGCGCAAGCAGAGCGCGACGCAGACTTGGGGAGGGGCGAGCGGCCAATCTACAATTGGCTACTCGGTTCAACTCATCATACGCGCTTCGCTGATCAGGCAGCTGCTTTATTTCGTCCGCGACGAGAGGCGCGCGCCCGTCGTGATCTTGCGGCCGGACGACCGGGAGGAATGGCTGACGACGTCGAATGTGGAGGCTGCTCGATCACTGCGCCAGCTTTTTCCTGAATGTGACATGACGGCCGAGTCGAGGAATTCAGCTAACTGATTGATTTTTCGCGACTAGCGGAGCGCATGTCGATCGCTCTGAATCGGCAGATGTACGTTGGCGTCAGCCATTCGGGCAAGTAGTTGTATCAATTTGTAAGTGGATGGTATGATGAGGATGGACTTGCGGATAGATTTTTTGTCATGTTTCGTGACACGTGAAATAAATGGTGGAGAGATTGCTATCCATTATCCGCTTTGCAATTACTATGCATAATGCACATACTGCATAGGAGTATCCGCAGGTCCATTCCCTCTTGCTCAAAAAATCACTAAATATATGTCAAGGCTGGCGAAGCTGCGGGAAGCTACGGGACTTGAAGAACTTGCGAAGCTGCTTGGATTCAAGCCAAAGTCAATCTCGTATGTTCTGTATATCAAAGATTCCGAAAAGAAATACGCAAAATTTGAGATCCCAAAGCGGTCTGGCGGGATGCGGCAAATAAGTGCACCGTGTTCGGAGTTGATGGGTCTGCAGCGTAGGTTGGCTGAGTTGTTGCAGGAGTGCATTGCCGAGATAAATGAGGAGCGTGGTGTTAAGACGGTTCTCTCCCATGGTTTCCGAAGAAAACATTGTATTAAGACAAACGCATGGGCGCATCGAAATAAGCGTTATGTGTTGAACGTTGATCTTCAGGATTTTTTTGGCTCAATTAATTTTGGGCGGGTTCGTGGATTTTTTATATCAAACAGAAATTTTCAATTGAAGGAGAAGGTGGCAACGCTAATTGCGCAAATTGCGTGCCACGACAATGCTCTCCCTCAAGGAAGTCCGTGTTCTCCAGTTATATCCAATCTCATCGGGCATCTGCTGGATATTCGTCTTGCGGAATTGGCCAAACAGAGTGGGTGTACGTATTCTCGATATGCCGACGATATAACATTTTCTACGAACAAGCCTCAATTTCCAAAAAATGTCGCGGTGCAGAGAGATGAAGATGACCACTGTTGGGTTGCTGGGGCGGATTTGGCGAAAATAATCAGCAGGGCGGGATTTAAGGTTAACGATAAAAAGACCAGGCTTCAATATCATGGGTCGCGTCAAGAGGTGACCGGGCTCGTCGTTAATACGAAGTTAAATGCGCGTTCGGAGTATCGTCATGTGGCTCGGGCAATGGTTCATCGATTGATGAAGACCGGGTCGTTTACGCGCAAAGGCTACGTGCTGGATAAGGAAGGAAAGGGGTCGATTCAGGAGGTCGAAGGGACGGTCGAGAGCCTTAGTGGAGTTCTCAGTTTTATAGATTCGGTCGATTTGTATAATCGAATGAGCAAGATAAAGAAGGCCGATCGAGAAAAGCCGCTGGTAACCTTGCAAGATAAGACGGCGACAGAGCGATGCTACGGGGATTTTTTGTTCTACAAGAATTTTCTTGCGAATGAAAAGCCAGTCGTCTTGGGGGAAGGGAAGACGGACAATGTTTACATCCAATGTGCGCTGCGATCGATGTTTGCGCAGTATCCGTATTTGATTAAGAAGAATGCGGACAAATTTGATTTTCAGTTTTCGTTTTTTAATAGAACAAGCACCACCGATCGCGTGACTTCATTAAGTGGTGGTTCGGAGCAGTTCAAGACATTTGTAAAAGAATATCTTGCCTATAGACGTAAATTCCCAATTAAGGAAAAGGCGCCTCCTATCGTAATTGTGGCCGATAGTGATAATGGTGTAAAGCAATTGAATGGGTATATTAGGAGTGTGACTGGCTCGGCTGTTGATATGAATGCCGATTTCACGTACATCAAGGAAAATTTGTACGTGGTTTATACGCCTATCGCCGCAGATGGAAAGGGGGCGCCAATTGAGAATCTCTTCGAAAAAAATGTGCTTGAGAAGGAGCTCAACGGAAAAAAATTCAATCCGTCTAACTCTGGGATAAATCCTGCCAAAGAGTATGGGAAGGCATATTTTGCGCAACACGTTGTCAAAGCGGATGCCGATTCGATTGATTTTAGTGGCTTCAAGGTACTTCTTGATCGAATTGCAAAGGCGATCGCCCACGGAAGTGCGAAGGTCTGACTAGGGTGTCGCGATCGTCCTCATCGAGCCTTGACCAAATCTTGACCTCGATGGACGGAAGTCGACCGAAATAGAGGCGGATGCGCAGCCGTTCATATGATAGCTATGGCTGCAAGTCGTTGATTTGACTGCGCTTCCGTTGGCATTGCTTTGCAAGATGCTGGACTTCTAAACCGTAAGTCATAGGTGTGAATCGTTGTCGTGAATCGCCGGTAAAGACGCCGAGGTCGCTACTCGCCAATCCACTTCCTTCCATGAAAGGCCTCGTACTCGTTGACGGCGGTGGTACGCTACTTGTCGCTGAACGCAGTGAGGTCCGAAATGAAAATCAGACTGAACCTTTGGCTCGAGCGCGAGTTCTTTCCGCCGCCGGCGATGCGAACGGCCTCGCGATGGATCAAGCAGGGGAAGATTTACCCGCCGCCGATCAAGGTCGGTAACGCGTACTACGTCGAAGAGAAAGCCATCTACCAGGAAGGGAATCGGCCGTTGAGGTTGGCAGAACGCCTGAGACTCGAAGAAATCGAAGAGCACAGCAAGTCCAAACGAGCCAAATGATCATGCCGGCTGTGTCGCCGGCATGCGGCATTTCTATCAAGTCATGCTCGCGAAAAGACTGGCGGCCGCTCGCTTTACCAGGTAGCTTTGCAACGTCGTAGCCTCGATGCTTGATAGGGAAAACTGGATTGTCCCTTCGCGCATCAGTACCAGGCTCCCGTCGTTCGTCACGGCGCATGCGAATCCCGCGGGCCCGACCTTCGGGATCGGCGTCGTAGCGTGAGGAGCGGCATGGGGTGCTGCTGGGGCTCGCTTCGCGACGCGCGGCTTGCGTTTCGTTTTCGGTCGCTTAGTGTCGAACACGCTGGAACGTGCATCGTCCGATTTAGCGATCGGAATGACGTTCTTCGCGTCGACGATTTTTTGCTGAATGCGTTCCACGGCGTCCGGCGGCACATCATCCGACAGGTAATGGGCGTTCATCGTTGTGCCATCGCGGACGATGCGTTCTACCAGGACCTGACCGGCTTTGACCGATGGCCAAATTGCCGTCGACACCTTTGTGGAATTTTCAAGGTTCAACTTCCTGGCCAGCTCCGCGGATGTGATCCCCGGCTGACGTTTGATCAGTTCTACGATCTGCAGGCGACGGCTAATCTGCTCCTTCTTCGACTTCATCATCGTGGCTATATGAACGCGTCCCGTTTGCAACAGTTTTCGTGTGTTCAGACAGACAGGATGGGCTGCAGCTCTATATCCGGCCTTGTTGCAGCCAGTACTGCCGCTGCGGGCCCCTATGAAATTCGCTGACTC
>NZ_JAKWFH010000058.1:0-45239 GCF_029522185.1 Burkholderia sp. IO2
CTCCGGTTGCCGGGAAATGCGTGCATTTTCCACTTGGGCACATCGATGCCGTTGGCCCGTGAGGGTCCACCCCTTTTTCTGCTCTCACGTTCACGGGTGGGACGCGTTCATTTCAATTCTCCTGTGTGAGTCTGCGTCCTCGTAACGCAGGAGCAACAGGATATTTTCTTGGCGTTGTTGATGTGATGGATTCGAACGACCGCCTCGCAGACTTCATCAGAAGAATCAATTTGAAGTGACATGTGTCTGGTGGCGGTTGACCTCTGAGGCGCGAAGTTTAGTGAACTCTACTGATCAAGTTAAGTGAACTCAACTTTGTAGTGGTCAGTGCCAGAGACTTATATGTCTTAGCGGCGGCATAAACTAGCTAACGACACAGCTAACATATCATCAAAGTTGTTAGGTAGACCTAAGAATTGGTTGTAGCGGTTGTAGCGGTTGTAGCGGGCGATCGACGGGGCCATGCTTGGATGAAAATCTCACTTGACGTCTGTACGCCGCGGAACTACAGTTGTACTGCGCTTGAGACAACAAGCGTCAGGTTTGGCGACCTGATTTCTAGAGGCGGACGACGACCGCCATATGGCGGTATTTTTTCGTCTGTATACTACGCACGCGTCCAGTTCATGGGCGGGCGGTGGTAGGGAGACCTTCGGGTCTGCCGGTTTCCTCTAGATCCGGTTCGCCAACCTTGTCATTCGCCTGCCCACCCCCGTTTGGCGACGAGAGGGCAGGCATCCACTCTAGAGGATGCTGTCATGTCTACCGCTAAGTCCGCGTCAGTTCCCCCCGCACGTCCCGATTACACCGCCCCCGCTTTTTGCAGCGCGCTGATGAATGACCATTGGGTCACCGGCGACGACAGCGAATTCGCCAAGGTTCCGGCGAACTTCATTGCTGATGTGTATCGGGCGTCTAACGCGATCAGCACAATCGCCCGGCTGGTTCACAACAGCAGTTGCGAGCCGGAAATGTCGAATGCAGAACCTCTCGGACAAGCAGCTCACTTGGGCCTGCTGGACGCGGCCGAGCTTATCGGCCAGTACCTGACCGAAGTTGCGGATCGAATGCTGGAAGGCTTGCAACTGACCAAGCGTGTGAACGAGTCCGCGGAGATGCGCCATGACTGACATTCGCGCACTGAAGACGCTGCCCGAGACACTTCCCAACGTCAGCGTGATGACCAGCATGCTTTCCGTCACGGCCGGCCTCCCGCTACTCGATGCTCTCGAGTCCGCGTCGAATCACCTCGCTGTCGCGCTCGACGTGCTCAGCGAGACTGCTGCCAACAGCACCGAATATTCGAACCAGTTGTATGCGGTTCTCACGTCCGCTGGCATCGCTACCGCACTGGTGAATTCCGTGATCGCCGCCATCGAGACGGGAGACAAGGAGGCTAACCATGGCTAACGTCAAGAGCGCATCCAAGTCTGCCGGGGGCGCGCAAGTCTTCAACCTTGCCGATTTCCAAAAGAATCCGAAGGCGACTCGCACGCCGTCAGCCGAGGAGACGCTACGCAATCACACCCGAGTCTTCGACTTGCTGGCGCAGCATATCCTTGCATGCGCTCGGTTAATTGCAACGCTCGACGAACCGGGAGGGCAGCATGGCTAAACGGGCGACTCCATGCAATCAGCGCACCGTCTTGGGCAACTGTGGGCGTATATTGCGCGAGAATCACCGTTTCGGCGAAGCCGAGCGGTGAGTGCGGCAGCCAATGAATTTTGCATAGCCACGAAGAGAGGCGCGAATGTCCGCGATGTTTCTCACCGACGAAGAGTTGACCGAACTCACCGGGAAGCGCCAGAACGCTGCACGCATCCGTGTCCTGAATAGCATGGGCGTGCAGCACAAGATCCGTCCAGACGGCTCGATCGCCGTCCTACGTGCGCATGTGGAGCGCCTCTTCGGAGAGAAGCCGCAAAAGGATGACCCAGAGGCCGCTTGGACGCCGCCGTGGCTAAACAACAGGGGGCTTTGAGACGGCCGAGAACGGAGGCAACGTGATGATCGCGGCAACGCGTCGCCGACACTTGCCAGTGCCGGGAAGAATGTCCGTTCGCCTGATCGGCAGTCAGCAGTTACAACCGCGCCTAGCTCGACGGGGCGAAAGCAGGGCCCCCTTACCCTGCTGGCGCGGCTTTCTTTAAGGGTGCGTGAGGGCGCAGATGGGGCATTTCGAGGCACGATTTATGAGCCGCGTCGAAGATTTAGTGGCCGACCTCATTGAGATGGCCGACGGCGGCAAGATCGAGAGGTTACATAGTATCGGGAGATTCGGTTGGTTATTGACTGCTGGCCGACATTATCCAGATGATGAGTTCCTCGCTGAAGAGGATATTGATCTACTTGCCCAAGGAGAAAGTATTTGGGCGAAATCCTTGGAAGTCGACAATGAAAACCTGACTTTCATTCGTGAGTGGATCGATGCAAGTCAAGTTGAGAGGGATATTGGGCTTGGAATTTACTGCTGCATTAAGCTGATAGCCTGTGATTTCCGAACTGACGACGAGGCTATTGTGTTGTTTAGGGTTGCGAGTGAGCGATATGCCTACGCGATTGCAGAGCACGGCCCCCACAAAAATCCGGCGGCAGAAATGGCCAATCTACGCCATGCAGAAAGCCGAGCTATGATCAGAGATGCCGTGAAGCACTGGAGAGAAAATATCGACCCCTCGATGTCGGCACAGAGCGCCGCCACGGAACTCACAAGAATTGTTCCGCTATCTCATAAAAAGCTTGCCGAGATAGTGTCAAAGGCAAAAAAGGGAATTATTGTCGATCGTTGACAATTGGTTTGTGCAATATTTTTCGCGTTATGAGTGAGTGACTATGAGTGACGGTGATGTGTATAAACCTGTTCCGAGAGAAATGAGAACTCCCATAACTGATGCGGGCAGCGTTATTTCGGAGGCGTGTGACATCTTTGTGCGAGGTTTAGGCAGCCTTATCGAAAAAAATGGGGAGGACCCTGAAGGACATTTTTTCGATAATATTTTTAAGAAAATTTGGGATGATGAGGCGACTGACGGTGATCGGCAGGAGAGAGATTTTTTTGATGAATTTCAAAAAGATCCAGATGAGGTGAGTAAATTCGCAATGCTTCACGCGATATTGATCGCAGTTTCATATTCGGTCCAGGCCATGAAGGCAGAAAAGAATAGTGGTCTCGCGTGGAGTTATGCATCGTCAGCAAATTATTGGTGCGGGATCCTCAAGGCAACACCGTATGGCTATAAAGAGGATAAATCGCACGCAGCATCCGTTATGGCAAAAAGAAGACATGCAGAAAACTACGCACTGGCCGAGATTGCAAAAAAGCATTGGAAGGAGAATATTGATCCCAAGTTGTCCGCCCAGAGGGCGGCGACTGAACTGACGAAGATCGTCCCGTTGTCACATAAAAAACTCGCGGAGATCGTATCGGAAGCGAAAAAAGAAATGAGCGGAGACTGAATCCTTCCCGTCTGCGCAGAGCGGAATGTCTACGCAAGGCGGAACCTGTGCGTACACGTGTAGCAGTAGAGGTTACGGTCAAATAGCATTAGCTCACCAACTTCAACAAAGACGACCATTGCTGGTTGCGCGGAATTTTCCCGCTGCCTAGATTTGGGTTGTCTCAGTCAGGGTGAGCGAACGTGAAGAAGACAGCAGCGCAGGCCGATTCCGGCCAGCCGATCGAGCCGATCCTCCCCCGGGTCGGCCTCTCCAAATGGGCCCAGATCGCGCCCTTTATTCCGGTGTGCCGTGAGTCCTGGCGGAAGCTGGGGCTCGCCGGCAAGGCCCCTCAGCCCATTCGCATGAGCCGCACGTGCTCCGTGTACAGCAACGCCGAAGTGCACCGGTGGCTGGCCGATCCGCTCGGCTATGCGACGGCGCCTCAGGAAGGGCGGGAGGCGGCGTGATACCCGTCCGAGATGCACACGAACGTCGTCGACAAGGTCATCAATTTCGGCGACGTATTCGGCAGCCAAACATCCTGATCGAAACGGCGGTCTGCTTGATCGAGAAAGTCAACCACACGAGGCTGTTGATCGGCGTCTCCTCAAGGGCTGGTGCGGCTTTCCGAGACGATCGCGACAAGGCTTTCGTCCACTTTTCCGGGAACCGCGAAGGCCGTACTGGGTGGATCAGAGCCGGCTAATCAGCCGCTTTAGCTCGGGTGGCACTGTTTTATTGCTACTCGAGGCCACTGTTTGGATGGCCCATAATTTAGGTGCATCGACCGCCAATCGATGATTTGAGGGAAGCCCCGCTCGGGGAAAGTTGAGGCGAGCCGAACCCTCCGGCAAACCGAACCGGCTTGGCCGCCGGCAGCTTTCCCCCAGCGGGGTTTTATTTTGTCTAATTCGCACTGCTTAGGAAGTGGTGGGAAAGGATGGCAGGTATGAAGCGCGTTGAAATTGATCGGTCAGTTGTTGATGACGAGGCACGCGAAAGGCGCATCGCCGAGCTCGGGCGCCTAATTGAGGCGCCATGTGACTCGGTCACGCGTCGACAGCGCTGGCTCGAGATGCAAGCCGAGATCGCTGCGCGGAGTTCCGCCCAGGTTGCTCGGATGGAGCGCGCGCGGGGGCTTAGCCGATGAGAACGCTCCTCAAACGTGCCCTGATGTGGGCCTACGGCGCCGGCCTCTTGTCGCTGCAGAACACGCAGCGCGTCTATGACTTCTTTCGTCTGTCGAGGCACTGATGGCCGCCACCGATTACCTGCTCGATCTCGGGCATCCCGTCGCGTACTACCCGGGCCTCGTGAAGCACCTCGGCAGCGTCAACGCCGTCCTGTTCTTCAGCCAGATTTTCTATTGGCAGGACAAGGCCGCATCGGAGCTTGGCGTGTACAAGACCGTCGAGGAAATCGAAGCCGAAACCGGCATGACTTATCGCGAACAGGCGACAGCCCGCAAGCAGCTGGTCGAACGCGGTGTGTTGATCGAGACGAACAAGCGACTCGAGCACCGCGTCTACTACCGAATTGACCTCGATCGCCTGAACGAGATGTTGGAATCCGCGAACTGCGGAAAGCGCATTTCGGGGGATGCTGATTCCGCAGTCCGCGGGGCAGCGAAAGCGCAAGTCGTTAATAAGACAAAGACTACTACAGAGACTACATCAAAGAGTACGGCTGACACGTCAGCCAAGCGCGATGTCGTCGACGAAAAGTTCGATGAAGCGTGGCGGCAGTATCCGAAACGTGAAGGCTCGAATTCGAAGCAGGCAGCGCTGCGGGCGTGGAACGCTCGAATCCGTGAAGGCATCGATCCGGGTGTCCTGGTCGCGGCAGTCGTCGCCTACGCTGCGGCGATGAAGGCTGCAGGGAACATCGGCACGCCGTACGTCAAGCAGGCGTCGACGTTCTTCGGTCGTGATCGGCACTTCGAGGAATTCGCGAAGTCGCAGCCGTTAGGCAGCGATCTCTTCGCTGGCGGCGATGCAATGCCGTGGTGGAAGGCGGCGGGCTTCACGTACCAGTGGCAGGCGACCAACGCCGGTTGCAGCGAGCGTTCGGCCCATCTCTGGGCCAACGGTGTACGGCAAGGAGTGCCGGCATGAACGCGCGAGAACTGGCCGAACTGATGGCGCAGAACGCGCCGGCCGTCGCCGAGCACCTCCTGCCCAACGGTCGCAAGTCGGGCAAGGAATGGAAATCCGGCAGCACGGCGGGCGAGAAGGGGCAGAGCCTGTCGGTATGCCTCGGCGGTGCCAAGCGGGGCGTTTGGAAGGATTTCGCGAGCGGCGAGGCCGGTGACCTGCTCGACCTCTGGTGCGCATGCCGCTCGCTGTCCGTAGCCGATGCGATGCGCGAGGCGAAGCAGTTCCTCGGCGTCCGCGACGATATGCCGAAACGGCAGGCTCCGACGTATCAGCGTCCGGCGCGGCCGAAGGCGACGCGCCCGACGAGTTTGCTGGACGAGTGGTTCGGTGGCCGCGGTATCACCGCGGAAACCGTGAAGGCGTTCCAGATCGCCGAGCAGGCCAACGGACCGAAGACGCACATCGTCTTCCCGTACCTCCGTGGCGGCGAGCTGATCAACGCCAAGTACCGGAACATCGCGGACAAGAAGGACATGCGGCAGGAGGCCGGCGCCGAGCCGTGTCTGTTCGGCTGGAACCTGATCGACCCGGCCCAGCGCATCGTTGCGATTGCTGAGGGCGAGATCGATGCCATGACGTTGCATCAGGTGGGTATTCCGGCGCTGTCGGTGAACGCCGGCGCCGGCAACCACCAGTGGATCGACAGCGACTGGGAACGGCTCGAGCGGTTCAGCGAGATCCTGCTTTGCTACGACAACGACGAGGCCGGCCGGAAGGGGGCTCAGGAGGTCGCAAACCGCCTCGGCATCGAGCGTTGCCGCGTCGTGTTCTTCGGCGAATCGAAGGATGCGAATGGATGATCAGAACGTGGACGAACTTGTAGCCCGATGGGTGTGGTGGTGCGAAACGCGCCGGATCTTTGCGCCTCGCCCGTCGAGCAATGTGCTGGCTCGTTTGCAACCGCGGCGCCGGCGACCGGTAGAACCGGACTCATTCCTTGATCCAGCGATGCCGTATCTGAACATGGCTATCCACTCGCTTTGCGATCAGATCGATCAGCAGACGTGCGCAAATGCCTTCTTAGCGGTCTACTGGTATCGCATCCCGATTAAGCAGGTTGCATACGAGATGAAGTGTGCACGCGGAACGGTGTACAACCGAGCACGTAACTTCGCTTCACGCGCTGCGATGCTGGGTAAGTTAATCAAGGCAATGCACGACGGGAGCTTCACGGAGCATTGTTCAACTAAGATTGAACAAAATAGCGCTGTCGTTGATTGAACATCAACCGTAAAATTCCGGATGTTTATGCCAGTCTCGAAAATTGCGTCCGCAATCGGATATGATGGGTCTCCCACGCACGGAGATTTTCATGTCAATCTACGACGACTACAAGAACGCGCTTGTCGCAAGAAGGGACGCGGAAAGACGAGAGCTGGCTGAGATCGAGAACGAGATCTCAGGTCTGTTTGAGGCCCTCCACGACGAGCTCGGTTGTCCTCCGGAAGCTCTTACACTATTGAGATCGGATGGTGAATTGGCTCACCCGTTTGATTTTGCACCGGATGAGAACGGGGAGACGAGCTTCATCATCGAACTGAAGGTTCGTGACGGAGACGAAGTTCTTGATACGATAAACATCCCTATTACTGGTGTTCCGGCAATGGGTTCATCAAAGCGGCTGATCAAAGTTAGCCGCAAAGAAGTTCATGGTGTAACGGACAGTTTCAATTCGTCGCCTGTCATTGACGCTGTCAAGGCGATTATTTACAAGAAGATTTCATAAGTAACTCGCGCTTCGGCGCGAGGTTTGAGTCGAAAGCCCGCTTGGCAGCCGCCAGCGGGCTTTTTGCTTTGGCTCTTCCGCAAGCCGTGAGTGCGCAAACCGCGGCAGCTGCTGACGTATTGGAAGCCAGTGGTCTCCGCCGGATTCCGGAACTCGTGCTGGCGACGGGCGGCAGCGACTTGGAGCCGATCCGCGGGAACGCGTCGACTTCGAGAGAGTTGATTACCTTGTCTGCGTAGACTTCCGTCCAGCCGTCCTTCTGCGACTCGAACCACTCCCGCGCGACAGCTTCGAAGGACGACGATGCCTCGATAGCCCGGGCCCGCTTGATCTCGCGCTTCTGTTCGGTCGGGTCGGTTCCGGCAGCCAACAGCTTCCGTGCAGCGAGACAGGCTTGTCGTGCCTCGGCCAACGACACTTCGGGGTAGACGCCGAACGACGCGAGCTTTTCTTTCCCATCGAACCGATACTTCATGCGCCAGTACTTGGAGCCGTTCGGCATGACCTGGAGATAAAGCCCCTTGCCGTCTGCAAGACGGTAAGGCTGCTCGGCAGACTTCGCGCGACGCACCTTCAAGTCAGTGAGAGGATCGGTTTGCTTCGGCATTTTGCGTTGGGGTATCGACGCCGAGCACTTCGGGGTATATCCCCACTGATACCCCCAAGGTGCTTGGCTTGTACTGGGCAGTCGTGGGCAATGATGGCAGCAAAAATCCCGGCACAGCAAGGCTTTGCGGGGCTTTTTAGGAAATCTTGGGAGGCTTTGGGAACCTAGCTGGTCCCCCCGACAGGAATCGAACCTGTATCTAGCGCTTAGGAGGCGCTTGTTCTATCCATTGAACTACGGGGAGAGCCATATCCGGGCATTCGCGCAAAAGAAGGCGAACCGGACGGCGGTGTGGACAGCGCGCAGAGTATAGCAAACGCGCGGCGCGTCGGCGGGGCGGAATGCCCCCGCGACACGCGTATCGCGTAATCAACCGCGATCGAAACGGAAAATCAGAAATCGACGACGACGAAATCTTCCTTGCCCACGTCGCACAGCGGGCAGCGCCAGTCCGCCGGAATGTCGGCGAAACGCGTGCCGGCCGGGATGCCTTCGTCGGGCAGCCCTTCCGCTTCGTTGTAGACCCACCCGCAAATCAGGCAGACCCAGCTCTGGTATTCGGTTACTTCGCTCATGTTGCGCTCGGGATAATGAAAATTCGGCGATGCCGTCCGCAGCCTGGCCGGCGGACGAAAGGCGCAATGGTACCGGAATTTCGCCGAACGCCTGCGCAACGTCGTTTTAAACGTACGCATCGCGAACAACCGGCGCCGTCGCGTCGGTCGGGCATGCAGTGTATGCTTCGTGAGCCTGTCAATCTGAAGGAGGAAACGATGCTCAACAGAAAGTGGATCGCGGGTGCAGTCTGTGTCGCGGCGCTGGCCGTATCGACGCTCGCGCGCGCCGAAGCGCGTGTGTTCTTCGTCGAGCCGCAGGACGGCGCGACGGTGTCGAGCCCCGTGCACGTGAAGTTCGGTCTCGAAGGCATGGCGCTCAAGCCGGCCGGCGACATGACCCCGGATACCGGTCATCATCATCTGCTGATCGACGGCAAGCCGGTGCCGAAGGGCGACGTGATCCCGGCGACCGACCATTCGCTGCATTTCGGCAAGGCCCAGACCGAAACCGACGTGAAGCTGCCGCCTGGCCAGCACACGCTGACGCTGCAGCTCGGTGACGGCGCGCACCGTTCGTACGGTCCCGAACTGAGCTCGACGATCACGGTCAACGTGAAATAATCGCACGTCCCGCGCCGGCGCTCGCCGCGCCGCGCACGGGATCGGTCGATCGGCCGGCCGCGGGCATCCGGCCGGCGTTCGGCCGTTTACGCGGGCACGTAAACGACGGCCGGCATCCACGCGAAAAACCGTCCGCAACCCGCTCCCGGCATCGCGCCGACGCGCTTCAAGCGCATCCCGCGGCGCTCGTCCGTCCAGCCAAGCCGATCCCGGCCCGCGCGCCCGGTACAATGGGCGCTTCCGATTTCTCTCTTCGCCGTCTCCCCATGTCGCTCTATTCCATTACCGGCGCGCAGCTCGCGTTCGGTCACGTCGCGTTGCTCGATCACGCGGATTTCTCGCTGGAAGCCGGCGAGCGGGTCGGCCTGATCGGCCGCAACGGCGCGGGCAAGTCGTCGCTGCTGAAGATCGTCGCCGATCTCGCGAAGCCCGACGACGGGCTGGTCACGCGCCAGCAGGAGCTCGTGACGGTCTACGTGCCGCAGGAGCCCGAATTCGAGCCGGGCGCGACGGTGTTCGACGCGGTCGCGTCAGGGCTCGCGCATACGCGCGAACTGCTCGAAGAATACGATTCGATCGCGCACCGCCTCGCGGAGATCCCGGAAGGTGCCGAACACGATGCGCTGCTCGCGCGGATGAACGCGCTGCAGTCGTCGCTGGACGCGCACGACGCGTGGAACTGGCGCACCCGCGTGTCGATGACGCTCGCGCAGATCGGCCTGCAGGACGTCGACGCAAGCGTCGAAGCGCTGTCGGGCGGGATGCAGAAGCGCGTCGCGCTGGCGCGCGCGCTGGTGCTGCAGCCCGACGTGCTGCTGCTCGACGAGCCGACCAACCACCTCGACTTCGACGGCATCCGCTGGCTGGAAGAGCTGCTCGTCGCGCAGCGCGCGGGCCTGCTGTTCATCACCCACGATCGCGCATTCCTCGACCGCGTCGCGACGCGCATCGTCGAGCTCGATCGCGGCCGGCTGCTGTCGTACCCGGGCAATTTTTCCGCGTACCAGACGCGCAAGGCGCAGCAGCTCGAAGTCGAGCGGGTGGAGAACGAGAAGTTCGACAAGCTGCTCGCGCAGGAAGAAGTGTGGATCCGCAAGGGCGTCGAAGCGCGCCGTACGCGCAGCGTGGGCCGCATCGCGCGGCTCGTGCAGATGCGCAACGAGCGCGCGGAGCGCCGCAATGCGCAGGGCAACGTGAAGCTGGACGTCGCGCAGGGCGAGAAGTCCGGCAAGATCGTCGCGGAGCTGACCGACGTGACGAAGCGTTACGGCGGCCGCACGGTGGTCGACCGCTTCTCGACGACGGTCATGCGCGGCGACAAGATCGGCTTCGTCGGCCCGAACGGCGCCGGCAAGACCACGTTGCTGAAACTGATCCTCGGCGACCTGAAGCCCGACGAAGGCACGGTGCGCACCGGCACGAACCTGCAGGTCGCGTATTTCGACCAGATGCGCGCGCAGCTCGACCAGGAGAAGAGCCTCGCGGATACGATCAGCCCCGGCAGCGAATGGGTCGAGATCGGCGGCGTGCGCAAGCACGTGATGAGCTATCTCGGCGATTTCCTGTTCGCGCCGGAACGCGCGCGTTCGCCGGTGAAGTCGCTGTCCGGCGGCGAGCGCAACCGGCTGCTGCTCGCGCGCCTGTTCGCGCGCCCGGCCAACGTGCTGGTGCTCGACGAACCGACCAACGACCTCGACATCCCGACGCTCGAACTGCTCGAAGAGCTGCTGGCCGACTACGACGGCACGGTGCTGCTCGTCAGCCACGATCGCGCGTTCCTCGACAACGTCGTGACGTCGGTGATCGCGGCGGAGGGCGACGGCAAGTGGCGCGAATATGTCGGCGGCTTCACCGACTGGCAGATCCAGAGCGAGCGCTCGGAGCAGCTCGCGCAGCAGGAAGCGGCGAAGCGCGCGGTCAAGGAAGCGGCGCCCGCGAAGGACGAGCCGGCGAAGAGCGCGGCCGGCCGCAACGCGCAGCGCACGGTGAAGCTGTCGTTCAACGAACAGCGCGAGCTCGATTCGCTGCCGGAGAAGATCGCCGCGCTCGAAGCCGAGCAGAAGACGATCAATGCGCAACTCGAGGACGGCTCGATTTTCGCGAAGGACCCGCAGGAAGGCACGCGCCTGACCGAGCGGTTCGCGGCGATCGACGACGAATTGCTCGCCGCGCTCGAACGGTGGGAAACGCTCGAGGCGAAGCGCAAGCCGGTGTGACGCGTGCGGCGCGCGCCGATCCCGCGATTGGCGCGCCACGCGGAACCAGTAAAATACCGCGCGTTCAGGGGCGCGCAGCGCACGCCGCGCGCCCGCTTTCGGAGCAGTCCAAGCACACCGTTGTTTCGATTCGCTTTTTTACGGAACTCAACGTTTTGTCCACGACGTTATCCACACGAGGTGTGGACAACGTCCCGATGAATGACGAAATTCAGCGCCTATGTCAACGAAGAAACCCAGCGCGGCCTATAGCGAAGCATCGATCAAGGTGCTCAAGGGTCTCGAGCCGGTCAAGCAGCGGCCCGGCATGTACACCCGTACCGAGAATCCGCTGCACATCATCCAGGAAGTCATCGACAACGCGTCCGACGAGGCGCTCGGCGGCTACGGCAAGCAGATCACGGTCACGCTGCACGCCGACCAGTCGGTCTCGGTCGAGGACGACGGCCGCGGCATCCCGTTCGGCATGCATCCCGAAGAAGGCGTGCCGGTCGTCGAGATCGTGTTCACGCGCCTGCACGCGGGCGGCAAGTTCGACAAGGCCGCGGGCGGCGCGTATACATTCTCGGGCGGCCTGCACGGCGTCGGCGTATCGGTGACGAACGCACTCGCGACGCGACTCGACGTGACGGTGTGGCGCGACGGCAAGATGGCCGAGCTCGGCTTCGCGGAAGGCGACGTGGTCAAGCCGCTCGCGACGCAGGCGGCGGGCCGCGGCGAGAAGAAATCCGGCACGCGCGTGCAGGTGTGGCCGAATCCGAAATACTTCGATTCGCCGAACCTGCCGCTCGGCGAGCTGCAGCGTCTGTTGCGCTCGAAGGCGGTGCTGCTGCCGGGCGTCGAGGTCGTGCTCGTCAACGAAAAGACGGGCGAGCGCCAGACGTGGAAGTACGAAGACGGCCTGCGCGGCTACCTGCTCGACGAAATGAACGGCAGCGAGCTGCTGATCCCGCTGTTCGAAGGCGAGCGTTTCGCCGATTCGCGTTCGACCGACGAAACCTTCGCCGAGGGCGAAGGCGCGTCGTGGGTCGTCGCATGGAGCGAGGAAGGTTCGCTCGTGCGCGAGTCGTACGTGAACCTGATTCCGACGCCGGCCGGCGGCACGCACGAGTCGGGCCTGCGCGACGGTCTCTACCAGGCGGTGAAGAGCTTCGTCGAGCTGCACAACCTGCAGCCGAAGGGCGTGAAGCTGCTCGCGGAAGACGTGTTCGCGCGCGTGTCCTTCGTGCTGTCCGCGAAGGTGCTCGATCCGCAGTTCCAGGGGCAGATCAAGGAGCGGCTGAACAGCCGCGACGCGGTGAAGCTCGTGTCGTCGTTCTCGCGTCCGGCGCTCGAACTGTGGCTGAACCAGCACGTCGAGCACGGCAAGAAGCTCGCCGAACTCGTGATCAAGCAGGCGCAGGCGCGCACGCGCGCGGGCCAGAAGGTCGAGAAGCGCAAGAGCTCGGGCGTCGCGGTGCTGCCCGGCAAGCTGACCGACTGCGAGACGGAAGATATCGCGCGCAACGAACTGTTCCTCGTCGAGGGCGACTCGGCGGGCGGCTCCGCGAAGATGGGCCGCGACAAGGAATACCAGGCGATCCTGCCGCTGCGCGGCAAGGTGCTGAACACGTGGGAAACCGAGCGCGACCGCCTGTTCGCGAACAACGAGGTGCACGACATCTCGGTCGCGATCGGCGTCGACCCGCACAGCCCGGACGACGGCGTCGACCTGTCGAACCTGCGCTACGGCAAGATCTGCATCCTGTCGGACGCGGACGTCGACGGCTCGCACATCCAGGTGCTGCTGCTCACGCTGTTCTTCAAGCATTTCCCGCAGCTGATCGAGCGCGGCCACGTGTACGTCGCGCGCCCGCCGCTGTTCCGCGTCGATGCGCCCGCGCGCGGCAAGAAGCCCGCACAGAAGCTCTATGCGCTCGACGACGGCGAGCTCGAGGCGATCCTCGACAAGCTGCGCAAGGACGGCGTGCGCGACACGCAGTGGAGCATCAGCCGCTTCAAGGGTCTTGGCGAAATGAGCGCCGAGCAGTTGTGGGACACGACGATGAACCCCGACACGCGCCGCCTGATGCCGGTGAAGCTCGGCGAGCTCGACTACGAGGCGACCGTCGCGCGGATGACGATGCTGATGGGCAAGGGCGAGGCAGCCGCGCGGCGCGGCTGGCTCGAGGAAAAGGGCAACGACGTCGAAGCGGACATTTAAGCGGAGCATCCGCGCGGCCGGGCATGACGCCCGGCCCGGCCTCACGCCACTTACGAATACGGAATTCAGATGGACGACAATACTTCCGATCTCTTTGCCGGGTCCGATGCACCGGATGCCGAAGCGCTGACGCTCGGCAATTACGCGGAGCAGGCGTATCTCAGCTACGCGGTCAGCGTCGTGAAGAGCCGCGCGCTGCCCGACGTGTGCGACGGCCAGAAGCCGGTGCAGCGCCGGATCCTGTTCGCGATGAACGAAATGGGTCTTGGCCCGGACGCGAAGCCGGTGAAGTCGGCGCGCGTGGTCGGCGACGTGCTCGGTAAATACCATCCGCACGGCGACCAGTCGGCGTACGACGCGCTGGTGCGGCTCGCGCAGGATTTCTCGCTGCGCTACCCGCTGATCGACGGGCAGGGCAACTTCGGCTCGCGCGACGGCGACGGCGCGGCGGCGATGCGTTACACGGAAGCGCGCCTCACGCCGATCGCGAAGCTGCTGCTCGACGAGATCGACCAGGGCACGGTCGACTTCATGCCGAACTACGACGGCTCGTTCGAGGAGCCGAAGACGCTGCCGAGCCGCATGCCGTTCGTGCTGCTGAACGGCGCGTCGGGCATCGCGGTCGGCCTCGCGACTGAAATCCCGTCGCACAACCTGCGCGAAGTCGCGGCCGCGGCGGTCGCGCTGATCCGCAATCCGAAGCTCACGCACGCGGAGCTGATGAGCTTGATTCCCGGCCCGGATTTCCCCGGCGGCGGCCAGATCATCTCGAGCGACACCGAAATCTCGGCGGCGTACGAAACGGGGCGCGGCAGCCTGAAGGTGCGCGCGAAGTGGAAGATCGAGGATCTCGCGCGCGGCCAGTGGCAGCTCGTCGTGACCGAACTGCCGCCGAACACGTCGGGCCAGAAGGTGCTCGAGGAAATCGAGGAACTGACCAACCCGAAGCTCAAGCTCGGCAAGAAGACGCTGACGCCCGAGCAGCTCAACACGAAGAAGGCGATGCTCGACCTGCTCGACGCAGTGCGCGACGAGTCGGGCAAGGAAGCGGCGGTGCGGCTCGTGTTCGAGCCGAAGTCGCGCACGATCGACCAGACGGAATTCGTGAACACGCTGCTCGCGTACACGAGCCTCGAATCGAACGCGACGCTGAACCTCGTGATGATCGGCGCGGATGGCCGGCCGGGCCAGAAGGGCCTGCTGACGATCCTCGACGAATGGGTGAAGTTCCGCCAGCTGACGATGACGCGCCGTTGCCGCCATCGTCTCGCGAAGGTCGACGACCGCATCCACATCCTCGAAGGGCGGATGATCGTCTTCCTGAACATCGACGAGGTGATCCGCATCATCCGCGAGTCGGACGAGCCGAAGGCCGCGCTGATGAGCGCGTTCGGCCTCAGCGAGCGGCAGGCCGAGGACATTCTCGAAATCCGCCTGCGCCAGCTCGCGCGGCTCGAGAAGATCAAGATCGAGAAGGAACTCGAAGCGCTGCGCGACGAGAAGGCGAAGCTCGAGGAGCTGCTCGCCAACGACAGCGCGATGAAGCGGCTGATGATCAAGGAGATCGAGGCCGACGCGAAGCAGTACGGCGACGATCGCCGCACGCTGATCCAGCAGGAAAAGCGCGCGACGTTCGAGGCGAAGGTGGTCGACGAGCCGGTGACGGTCGTCGTGTCGCAGAAGGGCTGGGTGCGCGCGCTGAAGGGCCACGGGCTCGACCCGGCCGGCTTCACGTTCAAGGCGGGCGACCACCTGTACGCGGCGTTCCAGTGCCGCACGCCGGATCGGCTGATCGCATGGGGCAGCAGCGGCCGCGTGTATTCGGTCGACGTGTCGGTGCTGCCGGGCGGGCGCGGCGACGGCGTGCCGGTCACGTCGCTGATCGAGCTCGAATCGGGCTCGCACCTGATGCACTACTACGCGGCGCCGGCCGACCAGCAACTGCTGCTCGCGTCGAGCAACGGCTTCGGCTTCCTCGCGAAGGTCGGCGACATGGTGAGCCGCGTGAAGGCCGGCAAGTCCTTCATGACGATCGATGCGGGCGCGGTGCCGCTCGCGCCGATGCCGGTGCTGCCGAACGCGACGCAGGTCGCGTGCCTGTCGAGCGGCGGGCGCTTGCTGGTGTTCGGGATGGACGAGATGAAGACGCTGTCCGGCGGCGGCCGCGGCGTGATCCTGATGGCGCTCGACGACAAGGAAACGCTCGTGCAGGCGCTGGCGATCGATCCGGCCGGCGTCGTGCTGATCGGCACCGGCCGCGGCGGCAAGGCGCAGGACGACACGCTGTCGTACGCCGGGCTCGCGCCGCACATCGGCAAGCGCGCACGCAAGGGCCGCACGCCGGAGACGAAGCTCAAGGTCGTCAACGAGCTGCGCCCGCTGCTCGGCTGACGCCGCGCGGGGCGTCCGGATCGTCCGGTTCGACGGTTCGGCCGCGATCGAAGGCCGCACGTCCGCTTCGGCGGCCGTGCGGCTTTTTCTTTTTTTGACGCGGGGATTCGGGTAAGCAAGCGTGGCGCTGTCACGCGGAATTTGCAAAATAGTGTGAAATCGCGCCGAGGGTCTGAACCGCGACGCGACTGGCTGGTCGAACGTCGCTTGATGCCGCGCGCGACGCGGCCGTTCGCTGCCCCCCCCTCATACAGGATCGTCGCCATGTCCCACGCCGTTGCCGTCGCGCTGTTTCTTCACCTGCTGGCCGTCGCCGTGTGGGTGGGCGGGATGGTCTTCGCGCACTTCTGCCTGCGCCCGGCGCTGTCCGACCTGTCGCCGCAGTTGCGGTTGCCGCTGATCGAAGGCGTGTTCGGCCGCTTCTTCAACTGGGTGTCGGGGGCCGTGATCGTGATCCTGCTGTCCGGCGGTTTCCTGCTGACGAGCTTCGGCGGCGCACACGCGACGTGGTCGCTGCATGCGATGGCCGGGCTCGGCGTCGTGATGATGCTGATCTTCGGGCACATCCGCTTCGCGCTGTTCCCGCGCATTCGCCGTGCGGTGCAGGCGCAGAACTGGCCGGACGGCGCGCGCGCGGTGAACGCGGTGCGCCTGCTCGTCGTCGTGAATCTCGTGCTCGGCGTCGTCACGATCGGCGCGGCCGTGCTGTCGCGCGGTTTCTGACCGGCCGGCGTCCGGCCGCTGCCGGGTCGCCGCGGGCCTGGCGGCACGCGGCGCTACGCGGCCAGCATCGCGTCGAGCAGCCATGAACCGGCCGGCCCGAGCGGCCGGTTGCGCGACCACACCGCATCCACCCGCACGCGGCGCGGCCAGCCGCGCGAGCGCAGCTCGCACAGGCGGTCGCGCGCGAAGTGCTCGACCATCCAGCGCGGCAGTTCCGCCCAGCCGAACCCCAGCACCGCCATCTCCAGCAGCATCAGGTAGCTCGGCGCCAGCCAGTGCTGCGTGCCGACGACGATCCGGTCGTCGGTGCCGCGACCTTCCGTCTTCACGTAGGTATTGAGGCGCAGTTCGCGCACGTCGCGCAGCGCCGCGTGCGGCACCTCGGCGTCGCCGTATTCGGCAAGCACGTGCGTGCGGCCGACGAACAGTCCGATCTCCGATTCCTCCGCCACCGTCGCCGCGCCGATATCGGCCGGGTAGGCCGCGCGCGCGGCCATCAGCCCGAGTTGCGCGCGGCCTTGCTGGATCAGGTCGAGCACGTCGTCGTGCTCGGCGATCTGGCATTCGAGCTCGAGCGCCGGAAAGCGCCGTTCGAGCGCCATCAGCGTCTCTTCGTAGCGCTTCGACTGGTACGTATCGGAGACGACGAGCGTGAGCCGCGCTTCCTCGCCGTGGGCGAGCCGGGCGGCCGTGCGGTCGATCGCCGCGCTGGCCTCGAGCGCGCGCTGCACCTGCGGCAGCAGCGCGCGGCCGGCGTCGGTGAGCGTCGGCGTGCGCGTCGAGCGATCGAACAACTGCACGCCCAGATCGATTTCGAGGTTCGCAATCGCTTCCGACACGGTCGACTGGCGCTTGCCGAGCTTGCGCGCGGCGGCCGTGAACGAGCCGAGCAGCGCCGCTTCGGCGAATGCGAGCAGGGCTTCGGGGGCGTGGTGCATGCAGTGCTCCAGGCGGTGATATATCGGTAAAACCGATGATATCAAACTGGATTAATACGGTATTGCCGATCAAAATGGCCGCCATGGATCAGCTAACGCATTGGAGCGAATCATGAAACAGATCAACAAAACGGTGACGGAGCGCCTGCTGCACGCGCTGACGTTCGAGCTGGTGGCGATCGCGCTGTGCGCGCCGATCGGCGCGTGGCTGCTCGACATGCCGGTGTCGCACGTCGGCGTGCTGACGGTGATGGTGTCGCTGATCGCGATGGCGTGGAACATGACCTTCAACGCGCTGTTCGACCGCTTCGAGCGGCGGGCCGGGTTGTCGCGCACGCTCGGCATGCGGATCGCGCATGCGGTGATGTTCGAACTCGGCCTCGTCGCGATGGTGGTGCCGGTGGCCGCGTGGTGGCTGAACGTGAGCCTCGTCGAGGCGCTGCTGCTCGACCTGGGCATCGTGCTGTTCTTCCTGCCTTACACGTTCTGCTTCAACCTCGCGTACGACGCGCTGCGCGCCCGCTGGATGGCACGCCGGGTCGCGATGCGGGCCGGTTGAGCCGGTGAGGCGAACCGGGCCGGGCAGCGCGACGGCCGCCGCCCGTCAGTGCGCGGCGGCCCACAGCCACACGCTGCAGGCCACGGCGACCGCGCCGTATACGGCATAAACGGGCACCTTGAAGCGCGTGAAGCACAGCGTCGCGAACGCGCCCGTCAGCCAGTAAACCGGGTCGGCCGGTTCGCGATGCAGGATCTTGACGACGGCGACCACGAGAAAGCCCGTCGTCGCCGCGCGCAGCAGGCGCATCCCGTGCTCGAAGCGCGAATGGCGCTTGAGCCGGAGCAGGTGGTTCTGCGCGAACACGACGAGGCATCCCGACGGAATGAACAGCGCGGCGGTGGCGAGCAGCGCGCCGACCCAGCCGTCGGTCAGGTAGCCGAGAAACGGCACCACGTTCAGCAACGGCCCCGGCGCGACCGGCGACAGCGCGAACGCCAGCGTGAAGTCGTGATCGGAGATGCCGGTCGCCGGCGAGACGAACAGCGTCTTGAGCACCGGCAGCGCGGAGAAGCCGCCGCCGAACAGCGTCATGCCGGCGCCCGCGAGCCGCGGCCACAGCAATTGCGCCTGGTAATCGCCGGGCAACGGCACCGCGAACAGCAGCACCAGCACGCCGAGCAGCACGAGCAGGCTGCGGTCGCGCTTCGACAGCGTGAAATCGACCGCGTCGCGTTGCGGCGGCCCCGTCAGCCAGCCCGCTGCAAACGCGGCGAACAGAATCCCGACGAAAGCGGCCGGACTATGCGCGAAAGCGAGCAGAATCGTCGAGAGCGCGGCGATCGCCTGTTCGAGCCGCGTGCGCGCGAGCGAGCGCAACTGCTTGACCCACGTGACGCCGATCAGCGCGGCGAGCACCATCCCGAAGTGATTGATCAGCATCGGCGCGGCAAGCGAGCGCACGAGCGGCGTCTGATAGAAGATCGCGAACAGCGTCATCAGGATCGAGAACGGCAGCACGCTCGCCATGCCGGCGACCCATGCGCCGGCACGGCCGTGCAGCGTCTGCCCGACCTGCACGGCAACGTTGCAGCCGACGGGGCCCGGTACGAGCCACGCGAGCGCGACGAGATCGCCGAAAACGTGCGGCTCGATGCGCTGCAGCCGCTCCACGTAATGGCGTTCGAGTTGCGCCATCATCGAAAGCCCGCCCCACGAGACGGCCGAAATGCCGGCGACGACCTTGAACAAGGCCCACAGGGAGGCGGGTGCCTCTTCGACACGCGTGGTCGCTTCGACTTCGACGGTTGTCATGATTGTGTGGTTGGCGCAGGGCCGGATCTCTCGCGTAGGGCCGTGCCGGCGGCCCGCCGACACGTCGGCCCTCCCGATTGTCCGCCGCGCATCATGACACTGCCATGCGCGAAAACACCAGTTAATGAACTAAACGATCGGATCGGAACACGAAACAATTGCGGCGGTGCGCAACGCGCGCCGCGGCAGCAGCGGTGCGGCTGTTCAGGCGCCGGTGCTGCCGGTCGCGCGATGCGCGACGACGTTCGGACGATCGCCGCGCACGCCGAAGCGTGCGATCAGCGCGGGAATCGCGTCGGCCGGCACCGGGCGCGAGAACAGGAAGCCCTGCGCCTCGATTTCGCCGAGCGCGGACAGCCACGTGATCTGCTCCTCGGTCTCCGTGCCCTCGACGACGACGGTCAGCCCGAGCGAGCGCGCGAGATGCACGATCGACGACACCATCACGCACACGCTGCGATCGTTCGGGATCGCCTGCACGAACGAGCGGTCGACCTTCAGCGTGTCGACGGAGAAGCGGTGCAGGTACGACAGCGACGAATAGCCGGTGCCGAAATCGTCCAGCGCGATCCGGATGCCGAGCTTTTTCAGCGCGACGATCTTTTCGGACACGAGCTCCGGATATTCCATCATCGCGGTTTCGGTGATCTCGATCTCGAGCCGGTTCGCGTCGATGCCGGTGTCCTGCAGCGCCTGCGAGATCGTCTCGATCAGGTCGCCGCGCCAGAACTGCACGGGCGAGATGTTGACCGCGAGCGTCAGCGTGTCGTGGCCTTCGTCGCGCCAGCGCGCGATCTGCTCGCACGCGGTGCGGATCACGAAGTCGCCGATCGGCACGATCAGGCCGGTCGATTCGGCGATCGAAATGAATTCGTTCGCGGAGATGACGCCGTGCTCGGGGTGATCCCAGCGTGCCAGCGCCTCGAAGCCGGTGATCGTGCGGTGCGTGAGGTCGATCTTCGGCTGGTACGCGAGGAACAGCTGCCCCTCGGCGAGCGCGACGCGCAACTGCTGCTCCCAGCGCATCAGGTGGTCGGCGCGGTGCGACAGGTGCGGCGCATAGAACTGGTAGCAGTTCTTGCCGGCGTCCTTCGCGCTGTACATCGCGAGGTCGGCCTTTTTCAGCAGGTCGATCTCGCTTTCGTTCGCGACGGTGTGCAGCGCGATGCCGATGCTCGCATGCAGCACGAACGAGCTGCCGCGTACGTCGAACGGCTCGCTGAACATCCGGATGATCGCTTCCGCGAGCCGCACCGCGCGCCGCTCGACGTCGTCGCCCTTCATCACGACCACGAACTCGTCGCCGCCGATGCGCGCGAGCGAGCCTTCGTCGTCGACCGCGTCGGCGAGGCGCGATGCGGTCATCTGCAGCACGATGTCGCCGGCGTTGTGGCCGAGCGTGTCGTTGACGGTCTTGAAGTTGTCGAGATCGATGAACAGCAGGCCGAGCCGCGACAGGCTCGCGGGCATCGACACGTCGTTGCGCAGCCCGCGCAGCGTCGCATAGCGGTTCGCGAGGCCGGTGAGCAGGTCGTATTCGGCGAGCTGCGTCATTTCGCGCTCGCGGCCGAGCAGCTTGCCGATCAGGCCCGTCGCGACGCCGAAGAACGCGAGCATCGCGAGCGTGATGAAGCTCGTCATCAGCAGGTAGACGTTGCGCGTGTGCGTGTAGTCCGCGAACTCTTCCGTCTGCGACAGCCCGACCATCACGGCGAGCGGGTAGCCGTCGAGGTGGCGGTACGACACGATGCGCGTCACGCCGTCGATCGGATCGATGATCGTGCCGGTCACCCGCTCCGCGATCGGGTAGACGCCCGAGGCCGAAAACGCGCCCGGCGCGTTGTTGACCGACCCCGTGCGCCGCGCGAGCACCGCGCCCGTGTCGGACACGACCGCGATCACGCCTTCCTTGCCGATGGCCGCGTTGTTGTAGAAATCGTTCGTGAAGTAGCTCGGGTCTTCCGACACCACGACGATGCCCGCGAAGCTGCCGTCCGGGTTGTTCAGGCGCCGCGTCATCTGCAGCGTCCAGTGGCTCGACACGCGGCCGAGCACCGGCTTGCTGATGAACAGGCGATCATCGTTGTGCGCGAGGTGGACCTTGAAGTGCTCGCGGTCGGACAGGTTGATCGGCTGCGGATGGAGTTCGGCGGTGTTCGCGAACAGGATGCCCTTCGCGTTGACGAGCGACACCTGGATCAGCGTGTCGCTCGGCACGACGCCTTTCTCGACGGCGCTCGCGAGATTGAAGCGCGCCGGCGATTTCTCGAATTCGAACTTGACGAAGCGGGTGATCTGGTCGACCTGGTGGATCGCCTTGACCGTATGCTGCTCGAGCGCGGACGACAGGATCGCCGCGGAGGCCGCCGCTTCCTTGTACGCGCTGTCCTTTTCAACGGACAGACGCGCGATGATCACGGCCCACAGCAGCGCGAGCGCCAGCATCCCGAGCAGCGGGATGGCAAACAGCGCACGCCGGCGCGATTTGCGCGGCGCGCGCAGCGGCCGGTTCGGCGGCGTGTGGTTGGACCGGGCGGAGCTCATCGAAGAGGGCGGCGTCCTGCTCGCGTGCGCCATCCGTCTGGATGGCCGGCTATGGTTCGGATTGTCCCGACGTCTGTTCGTTCGCGGGACGCGCAACCATGGACAGACCTCCGAAACAACGGATTAGGCCCGATATTACTGGCTGGAACGTTTTTGCGATAGTTGGGTGAAGCGTAGGGCGCCGGACGAGCCGGCGCCATCGCACATCGCGAAATGTCAGTCGGGTGACCGAAACGTGCCGTCGACGACCGTGACGACGCGGCCGCCGATCCAGGTCGTGCCGTCTTCGTCGTAGCTGACGAAGATGCGGCCGTCGCGGCCGATCGCGGTGCCCTGGCGGGCCGTATACGACGGGCCGGGGCGGCGTGCCTGGCGCGTCAGCAGTCCGGCCAGCGCGGCGTTCGCGCTGCCGGTGACGGGGTCCTCGCCGGGCGTGCCGAACTGGCCGCCCGTCATCAGGCAGCGGATCTCGAACGTCGCGGGGCCGCCTTCGGCATGCGGCGCGTAGGCGGCGAGGCCGTCCACGCCGTAACGCCGGGTGAGCGCGGCCAGCGCGGCCGGATCGGGCGACAGGCCGATGCACGCATCGGCCGACTTCAGCCGCACGACCAGCCACGGCGCGCCGTTGTCGACCGCGCACGGCTCGGCATCGAGGTCGAGCGCGTCGCTGCGCAGCGCGGCGGCCAGTACCGCGTAGTCCGAACGGTCGAGCGGCGTGACGCGTGCCGGCGGCGCGGCGAACGCCCAGCCGTCGGCCTGCTCGCGCAGCGCGACCCGGCCGACTCCGCACTGCTGGATCAGCCGGCCCGGCGTGCGCGGCCGCGCGCCGCTTTCGAGGAACGCATGCGCGGTGCCGAGCGTCGGGTGACCGGCGAACGGCAGTTCGCCGCCCGTCGTGAAGATCCGCACGCGATAGTCGGCTTCCGGATCGGTGGGCGTGCAGAGAAACGTCGTTTCCGACAGGTTCGTCCAGCGGGCGATCTCGAGCATGGCGTCGTCGCCGAGCGAATCGGCGTCGAACACCACGGCAAGCGGATTGCCCTTGAACGGCGCCGACGTGAACACGTCGACCTGCTTGAAACGAACGAGACGGCCGGACATCGCGATGCGCCCGTTACGCGACTTCGGCGATCAGTTCGATCTCGACGCACGCGCCGAGCGGGATCTGCGCGACGCCGAATGCCGAGCGCGCATGCTTGCCCGCGTCGCCGAACACTTCCGCGATCAGCTCCGACGCGCCGTTCGTCACGACGTGCTGTTCGGTGAAGTCGAGCGTCGAGTTGACGAGGCTCATCAGCTTGACGATGCGCGTGACCTTGTTCAGGTCGCCGGTGTGCGCGTGCAGCGTCGCGAGCAGGTCGATCGCGATCGAGCGGGCCGCGGCCTTGCCGTCTTCCGTTTGCAGATCCGCGCCGAGCTTGCCGGCCCAGACCTTGCCGTCCTTCTTCGCGATGTGGCCCGACAGGTAGACCGTGTTGCCGCTTTGCGCGCTCATCACGTAGGCGGCAGCCGGGGCGCCGGCGGTCGGGAGTTCGATGCCGAGCGATTTCAGTTTGTCGTAGACGTTAGCCATGTGTTCGATTCCTCGTAGAGAGTCGTGACAGGAAAAAGGGGATCAGAGGCGCTCGCGCAGCAGCTTGCCGAGGCGCGCGACGCCTTCCTCGATCTTCTCGGGCGGCACCGTCACGAACGACAGGCGCAGCGTGTTCTGCTGCGCGTTCTCCGCGAAGAACGGCGCGCCCGGCACGAAGGCGACGTGGTTGTCGACGGCCGCGGCGAGCAGCTTCATGCTGTCGATCTGCGCGGGCAGGTTCACCCAGATGAACATCCCGCCTTCCGGGCGGTTCCACGTGACGCCTTCCGGCATGTGGCGCGCGAGCGCGCCGAGCATCGCGTCGCATTGCGCGCTGTAGAGCGCGCGGATCGTCGGGATGTGCTCGTCGAGGAAGCCGTCCTTGATCACTTCGTGCGCGATGCGCTGCGTGAGCGTCGGCGTGTGCAGGTCGGTGGCCTGCTTGGCCTGCACGAGCTTGAAGTGGAGTTCCTCGGGCGCGATGATGTAGCCGATCCGCAGGCCCGGCGCGAGCACCTTCGAGAACGTGCCGAGGTGCACGACGTGGTCGGGCGCCATCGACAGCATCGTCGGCAGCGGCTCGCCCTGGTAGTTCAGCGCGCCGTACGGATCGTCCTCCAGCACCGGGAACGGGCTCGTCTGCGCGAACGCGGCGAGCGCGCGGCGGCGCTCGACGGGCAGGCGGCGGCCGGTCGGGTTCTGGAAGTTCGGCTGCGCGTACAGCAGGCGCGCGCCTTGCGTGAGTCCGGGCGTGAGGCCTTCCGGCAGCAGGCCCTGCTCGTCGGTCGGCACCTGCACGTAGCGCGGCTCGTACAGCGAGAACGATTGCAGCGCGCCGAGGTAGGTCGGCGTTTCGACGAGGATCGGGCTGTTCGGGTCGATCAGCGCCTTGCCGAGCAGGTCGAGCGCTTGCTGCGAGCCGGTCGTGATCAGCACCTGCGACACGCGCACGCTGTAGCGCTCGGCGATCCATTCGCGCAGCGGCAGGTAGCCTTCGGTCGCGCTGTACTGGAGCGCGGCGGCCGGCGCGTCGCGCAGCACGCGGTCGGCGGCGGCGCGCATGCGTTCCGCCGGGAACGTCGCGGGGGCGGGCAGGCCGCCGGCGAACGAGATGACCTCGGGGCGTTCCGTGACCTTCAGGATCTCGCGGATCGCAGAGCTCGTCAGCTTGCGGGCGCGTTCGGCAAGCTGCCAGTGCGGCGGATGCAGGTCGCTCGGATTCATAGTCTCCTCGTTCGGATATCGTGGTCAGTCAAGAAAGGTCGTTCGGGCGAATCGCTTCGACGCCGCCGGGTGGGCGAGCGCGAACGCGATGAAGCCTTCGCGGCCGGGTGGGCAAACCGATCAGGCAAAACGTCCATTATGGCGCAGCTGTTCAGCCGGCGCGAGCGGGACGCGGGGCCGTGGCGACCGCCGAGCGGCGCCCGAGCACCACGGTCGCGATCACGGCGGCCGCGAACAGCCACGTCGACGACGTGACCGTTTCGCCGAACAGCAGCGCGGAAAAGGCGATCGTGAAGAAAATCTGCAGCAGTTGCACCTGGCCGACCCGCGCGATGCCGCCCATCGCGAGCCCCGCATACCACGCGAAAAAGCCGATGAATTGCGAAAAGAGGGTCACGTAGCCGAACGCGAGCCACGTGCGCAGCGCGAGCGGGCCCGGATGCGCGGCGTGCTGCATCCACGCGAGCCAGCCGACCGGCAGCACGAGGAACGGCGCCGACACGACGAGCGCCCAGCAGATCACCTGCCAGCCGCCGATCTGGCGCGCGAGGCGCGCGCCTTCCGCATAGCCGAGCGCGCCGATGCCGACCGCGACGAGCATCAGCGCGTCGCCGGCCTGCACGGTGCCGCCGCCGTCGCGCAGCGCGAACGCGATCACGAGCGCGCTGCCGGCCACCGCGCTGGCCCAGAACGCCTTCGACGGCCGTTCGTGCGACAGCCAGGCCGCATACAGCGCGACGAACAGCGGCTGCAAGCCGTTGACCACCGCGCCGTGCGAGGCGGGCACCGATTTCATCGCCCAGGCCGAGAACACCGGATACGCGATGATCACGCCGGCCGACGTGATCGCGAGGCTTTTCAGTTGCGCGCGGCTCGGCAGCGGCTCGCGGCGCCACCACAGCAGCAGGCCGGCCGGCACGGCGGCGGCGAGCGCGCGGCCGAGCCCGTTGAGCAGCGGATTGAGCTCGGATACGACGATGCGCGTCATCGGCAGCGTCAGGCTGAAGATCATCACGCCGATGAGGCCGAGCAGCATGCCCCGGGTTTCGCGCGAATTCATGTCGTGGGTGTCTCCGTCGTGCAGGTCGTTGTCGTCGGGAAAGCGGCGGGGCGGTCAGCGCAGCGTGCGTGCGCCGTGCGGCGTGTCGAATTCGGCGATCAGCGCCGGCGGACCGTCGGTCGATTCGAGGTCGAGCAGGTGCGCGGCGCCGAGCCAGTCGAGTTGCTCGCGGACCGTATCCGCGTGCGGGTGGGCGCCCTTGAGCGCCTTCAGCGCGACGCCGTCGGCCGGCAGCGATTCGGCCGGATGACGCGGGCTGTCCCACTGGATCAGCGACGGCACGAGGCCGTCGCCGGCGCCTTGCCATGCGGGGAAGCTGCCGTCGTCGGGCACCGTGAGGCCCCAGCTCAGGTCGCCGCGCCGCATCGCGACGACGGGCGCGATGCGCGCCGGGTACTGGCGCTGCCACAACGCAAGCTGGCGCGGGCGGTCGACGCGCGCCACCCAGTGCGCGAGAAACGGGCCCTGCACGAGCCGCGCCTGGAGCGCCGGATCGTCGAGCCCGAACAGCCGCGCGCGCGGCGGCTTCGTGCCGTCGTCCGGCGCGGGCGCATCGGGGTCGATCGCGATTACTTCGAGGTAGAGCCCGCCCCACGCGCCGAACAGCGCATTGTGGGTCCGCATCAGCGGATGGCGGCCGCCGCCGGCCGGCTCGATGCCGAGTGCGTCGGCGACATGGCGCACGCCTTCGTCGAGGGTGCGCGCGGCAATCACGAGATGGTCGAGTGTCAGGGAGCGGGCTGGCATGAGCGTCGGTCGGGAAGCGAAAGTGTCATGGTAGGCGGACGGCGGGCCGGGCGGCGCCGGACCGGCCGGCGCACCCGGCCGCGAAGCGGGCCGGCGGGCGCAGCGCCAGGTGCGGCGGGGCCGCAACGGCGGCCGCACGATCGCCATTCCGGTCAACTGTAATCGTCGCTACCGGCACAGTAACGGTACAATCGGCGCGATAGCCTTCGGTACAGTTGGAGCTGCCGCCCATGTCCACCGTCCCACTCGCCCAGATTCCCGCGCCGCACGACACGGCCACGCTCACGCTCGTCGACCAGCTGGTCCAGTGGGCGCGGCGGCGTATCGACGAACGCGTGTTCCGTCCCGGCATGCGCATGCCGTCGATCCGCAAGCTCGCGCTCGACAAGAGCGTGTCGCGCTTCACCGTCGTCGAGGCCTACGAGCGCCTCGTCGCGCAGGGTTACCTCGACTCGCGGCGCGGCTCCGGCTTCTACGTGCGCGAGCGCACGGGCGCCGGCCCGCAGCCGGCCGACAGCGTCGCGCGGGTGGCCGAGGCCGCGCCCGTGCACAACACGATCGACGTCGTCTGGCTGCTGCGCAACATGCTGCATACCGTCAGCCCGGAGAAGGGTCCCGGCCTCGGCTACCTGCCGGGGCGCTGGCTCGACGGCGAGCTGATCACCGGCGCGCTGCGCGCGCTCGGGCGCCAGTCGGGCGCGCAGATGCTCGGTTTCGGCACCGCGCAGGGCTTCCTGCCGCTGCGCCAGCAACTGCAGACGCGTCTCGCCGAAGTCGAGATCGGCGCGAAGCCCGAACAGATCGTGCTGGTGTCGGGCATCACGCAGGCGATCGACCTGATCTCGCGGATCTACATGCGCCCGGGCGATGCGGTGATCGTCGGCGATCCCGCGTGGTTCCAGATGTTCGGCCGTTTCGCGGCGCAGGGCGCGCAGCTCGTCGGGATGCCGTATACGCCCGACGGCCCCGACCTCGACGCGCTCGAAACCCTGGTGCAGATGTGGCGGCCGAAGATGCTCGTGATCAATTCGGTGCTGCAGAACCCGACCGGCACGTCGCTGTCGGCCGCGCAGGCGTTCCGGATCCTCAAGCTCGCGGAGGCCTACGATTTCCTGGTCGTCGAGGATGACATATACGGCGACCTGTGCCCGCCCAGCTATCCGGCCACGCGGCTCGCGAGCCTCGACCAGCTGAAGCGCGTGATCTATCTCGGCAGCTATTCGAAGACGCTCGCGGCGAACCTGCGGGTCGGCTACGTCGCGTGCGCGCCGGAGATCGCGAAAGCGATCACCGACCAGAAGATGCTGGTCGGGATGACCACGCCCGAGCTCAACGAGCGCGTGTTGTACAAGATCCTGACCGAAGGGCATTACCGGCGCCACGTCGAGCGGCTGCGCGCCCGGCTCGACGGCGTGCGCGACAAGACCGCGCGGATGCTCGAGCGCACCGGGCTCGGGCTCTTCACGATGCCCGCGGCCGGGATGTTCCTGTGGGCCGACACGGGCGTCGATTCGGACGCGCTCGCGGCGGTCGCGCACGAAGCCGGCTTCCTGCTGACGCCGGGCAGCCTGTTCTCGCCGCAGCAGTCGCCGTCCACGTGGATGCGCTTCAACGTCGCGAACTGCGGCGATCCGGCGCTGCCGGGGCTGCTGGCGAGCTATATCGACTCGGCGGTGCGGCGCGCGTCGTGACGCGGCGCGGCAAGGCCGGCTCTTGAAATTGTCCGAGCCGTCCCCAGATACGCGCGCAAACCGCCGGCGCCAGGCGGTCGTCCCACACGGGCCGTCCCACACGGGCCGTCCCGGACGCGCCGTCTTTCGCGGGGCCGCCGGCATCGCGCGCCGGGCGCCGGCGTCACCCCTTTTCAGTTCTAGTAAGAGGAAACAGCATCCATGGCACACGAAACGATGAGCTTTCAGGCAGAGGTCAAGCAACTCCTCCACCTGATGATCCATTCGCTCTACAGCAACAAGGAAATCTTCCTGCGCGAACTGGTGTCGAACGCGTCCGACGCGGCCGACAAGCTGCGTTTCGAGGGGCTCGCGGACAACGCGTTGTACGAGAACGATCCGAACCTGCGCATCCGCATCGGCTACGACAAGGCCGCGCGCACGATCACGATCGACGACAACGGCATCGGCATGAGCCGCGATGAGGCGATCGCGAACCTCGGCACGATCGCGCGGTCGGGCACCAAGGAATTCTTCACGAAGCTGTCGGGCGACCAGCAGAAGGATGCGGCGCTGATCGGCCAGTTCGGCGTGGGCTTCTACTCGGGCTTCATCGTCGCCGACAAGATCACCGTCGAGACGCGCCGCGCGGGCCTGCCGGCGAACCAGGCCGTGCGCTGGGAAAGCGCCGGCGAGGGCGATTTCACGATCGACGCGATCGAGCGCGCGCAGCGCGGCACGACGATCACGCTGCACCTGCGCGAAGGCGAGGACGACCTGCTGTCGTCGCACCGCCTGAAGTCGATCATCCAGAAGTACTCCGACCACATCGCGCTGCCGATCCTGATGCGCAAGGAAGAGTGGGATCAGGAAAAGGGCGAGATGGTCCTGAAGGACGAGGACGAAACCGTCAACCAGGCGAGCGCGCTGTGGACGCGTTCGAAGAGCGACGTCACCGACGAGCAGTACACGCAGTTCTACCAGCACATCGCGCACGATCACCAGGATCCGCTCACGTGGACGCACAACCGCGTCGAGGGCCGCAGCGAATACACGCAGCTGCTGTTCGTGCCGGCGCACGCGCCGTTCGACCTGTGGAACCGCGACTATCGCGGCGGCCTGAAGCTGTACGTGAAGCGCGTATTCATCATGGACGACGCCGAGCAACTGCTGCCGCAATACCTGCGCTTCGTGAAGGGCGTGGTCGATTCGGCCGACCTGCCGCTGAACGTGTCGCGTGAAATCCTGCAGGAAAGCCGCGACGTGAAGGCGATCCGCGAGGGCGTGACCAAGCGCGCGCTGTCGATGCTCGAGGAACTCGCGAACGCGGAAGAGGATGCCGGCAAGGAGAAGTACAAGACGTTCTGGGGCGCGTTCGGCCAAGTGCTGAAGGAGGGCCTCGGCGAGGATCACGCGAACCGCGAGCGCATCGCGAAGCTGCTGCGCTTCGCGTCGACGCACGGCGACACCGACGCGCAGGACGTGTCGCTCGCCGACTACGTGTCGCGCATGAAGCCCGAGCAGAGCAAGATCTACTACGTGACCGCCGATACCTGGCAGGCCGCGAAGAACAGCCCGCATCTCGAAGTGTTCCGCAAGAAGGGTGTCGAGGTGCTGCTGCTGACCGACCGCGTCGACGAATGGATGCTGTCGTTCCTGCACGAATTCGACGGCAAGCCGCTCGCGAGCGTGGCCCGCGGCGATCTCGATCTCGGCGAGCTGAACGACGAGGAGAAGAAGGCGCAGGAGCAGGCCGGCGAGGCGATCAAGCCGGTCGTCGAGAAGATGAAGGAAGCGCTCGGCGACAAGGTGAAGGAAGTGCGCGTCACGTTCCGCCTGACCGATTCGCCGTCGTGCCTCGTCGCGGACGACAACGACATGAGCGGCTATCTGCAGCGGATGCTGAAGGCGGCCGGCCAGAACGCGCCCGCGATGCAGCCGATCCTCGAGATCAATCCCGAGCACGCGCTCGTGAAGCAGCTGAACGCCGACAGCGCCGATTTCGGCGACTGGTGCCATCTGCTGTTCGATCAGGCGCTGCTGGCCGAAGGCGGCATGCTCGACGACCCGGCGAGCTTCGTGAAGCGGACCAACGCGCTGCTGCTGTCGCGCGCCGCGTGAACGCGCGCATGCGATTCGACGGCGCCCAGGCCGGCTGGCGCGAGACGCCGCGGCCTGGCTGCACGCTCGACCAGCGCGACTGGCTGACGCGAGGCGGATCGCTGACCGCGCATCTTGCGCGGCTCGGCCGCGTGAACGTGCGCGTGACGCGCGAGGCCGTCGATTCGCCGTGGTTCGACGAGCCGGACGCGCTCGCCAGTTCGCCGCGCGCGCCGATGTGGGTGCGCGAGGTGATCCTGTCGGTCGACGGCACGCCGTACGTCGCCGCGCACAGCATTGCGCCGCTCGCGGCGAGCAAGGGCGTGTGGCAGGCCATGCGGCGGCTGCGCGCGCGGCCGCTCGCGGAGCTGCTGTACAGCGATCCGCAGGTCGAGCGCTCGGCGCTCGTGAGCCGGCGCGTGATCGCCGGTCATCCGCTGTATGCGCTCGCGAGCCATGCATTGCAGGGCGCGCGTGCGCCGCATGCGTTTGCCGCGCGCCGCTCGGTGTTCCAGCGTCACGGCAAGCCGCTGATGGTCACCGAGTGCATGCTGCCGGCGCTGTGGCGCCATCTCGCCGCGCACGGCGACGGGCCGCGGTCGGTCGGGCCGCACGGAGGCGCGTGATGCTGCAGGGCTTTCCGCCGGTCGTCGCGCCGCATACGCACACGATGATCCTCGGCAGCTTTCCGGGCGAGGCGTCGCTCGACGCCGCGCAGTACTACGCGCATCCGCGCAACCAGTTCTGGCGGCTGCTCGGCGCGGTGCTCGGCGAGCCGACGCTGCATGAACTGCCGTACGACGCGCGGCTCGCGCGCGTGCTGTCGCACGGCATCGGCATCTGGGATGTGCTCGATGCGTGCCATCGTCAGGGCAGTCTCGATTCCGCGATTCGCAATGCGAAGCCGAACGACTTCGCGTCGCTGCGCGAGCATGCGCCGTTACTGAAGCGCGTGTGCTTCAACGGCAAGACGGCGGGGCGGTTCGCGGACGTGATCGGCCAGGCCGGATACGAGACGCTCGTGTTGCCGTCGTCGAGCCCGGCGAATGCGATGCTGTCGTTCGAGCAGAAGCTCGCGCAGTGGCGCGCGATCGCCGTTCGATAGCGTCGCGTCGGAGCGTCGCTGCGCTAGCCGGGCGACTGTCGTACGGCAACCGAGGTTCTCGCGTCAGCCGCGCGCGGATGCAAGGCGCGGTAGACGATCAGGATCAGCAAAATCGGCAACAGGACGGCGCCCGGTTGTCCCATCGCGGGCTTGAACACGAAGAAAAACGAAAGGCCCGGCAGGACCCACGCCAACGCCATGACCGCATGGTCCACCCGCCCGAGCGCGCGGGTTGCCCGGTCGTACCTGCACATGTAAATGATCGCGAGCAGCAGCCACGCGAGATCGTAGTAGACGAGGTACGGCTGCGTCAGCAGCGTCGCAACGATCGCCGCCGCCGCGCAAAGATCGGCATGCTTCTTACTCGCCCATAGACCCGCGGTCGCAACGACGGCCGGTATCGCGACGGCCGCCTGCACGGCAAAGGCGGTCGGCAGGCTGGCGCCCGACCGTCGCGACATCGCGAACGGCGTCGGCATCGCGTTCCAGATTCCGCCGGCGTTGTTCGCCAGGATCAAGTGGCTAAACCACGACAGCGTGTCGAAAAAACGCATCCACGGCGGCACGCCGAGCACCAGCGCGCTGACCGCGCAGAACAGCGCGGCCGTGACGGCCATCGCGCCAACCGCGCGGACATGTCCGCCGCAGAGGAACAGCACCGGGAACAGGAGCGCGAGCTGCGGCTTGATGACGAGCAGGCCAGCGCATACGCCGGCGGCGACCGGACGTCGTTCGAGCCATCCCAGCGCGCCGGCGGCGCACGCCAGGGTCAGCAATGAATTCTGGCCGCAGATCGTCGCGACCCAGATGCCGGGGAACGCGATGAGCGCGATCCACGGCAGCGGGCGATCCTTCATCGCGAGCGTGCACGCCGCCAGCGCGACAGCGATGCCGATGCCGACGAACAGGCCGTACGAAGCGGCGTAGGGCAGCAACGCCAGCGGATACACCAGCAACTGGAAGGTCGGCGGATAAACCCACGGCGCGGCGATCCGCGCGGGCGGCCAATCCGGCAGCAAGCGGGCTTCCGCCGCGAACATCTGATGAAGGTCGAAGGCAGCGAGCGGCCCGCTGTGGAGCGACACGAAGGACGCGCTCCAGAAAACCCGGAAGTCGATGCCGGGAGGCGGCACGCCGGGGAGATGCAGCACCCAGCACGAAAATGCCCAGATACCCAGCAACGCGAGCTGAAACAGCAGGATGGCCGCGCTATACAGCACGAGCCGCTCTCGGGAGAGCCATCCCCGGCGATCTGGCGATGCGTGGTCCGTCGCAGTGTGCGTCATGGCCGCTATGAGCCTCCCCGAATGCCGTTTCAGTTTGGCATAGGTTCGGTCGACCGAACGGCCTTTTTATTGCAAGAAAGTAAATGACCGGTCACGTCTGCGAATCAGGCTGGCGGCGGGTTCGTGGATTTCGACGGTCGTCGTATCAGCAGTCGAATGGACTGGGACATCGGCACGTACCGGCTGCAGGCACGCATGGCGCCCGTCGCGCGCCGTTGCCGGCGACGCTCAATCGTCGTTGCCCCAGCGCCACCGCGGTCTCTCGCCCTTGATCCAGCACACCGCGGTGAGCAGGGCGACCAGCACCACGATGCACGCGCCGTACGCGACCGGCGAGCGTTGCGGCGGCAGCAGCCACGCGCTCGCGACGATCCCGATCGCGAACAGCAGCAGCACGACCCAGCCCTGCCACGCCACCGGCAATCCCCATCCCCAGCCGTAGCGCTTCGCTGGAAACCAGATCTTCCTGTCGTTCGAGGTCATGCGCGCTCCCGTGATCCGCAAGTGCAGCGTAGCGCCGACGTGATTCGGCGTCACGCAGGGCCGCGCGTTCGTCGCGGCCTCCGTCTCCCACCAATGCTATCCTCTCGTCCGCTCATCCAGCGTCACCCAGCGAGATTCAATCATCATGACCCGACTGATCAAGCGCGCGTCCGCCGAGGCGCGCGCGTTCAAGCAACGCAAGGCGTCCGCCTACAACGGCTCCGAAAAACTCCAGCCGCCGCGCGTGAAGCGCCGCCCGGACATCGACGAGCACGACGACGTGCCGGTGCTCGAAGCGCCGCGCAAGCCGCGCTTCGCGCCCGTTACGTTCTCCGAAGAAGGCGGCGTGCGCTTCCTGCACTTCGGCACCGAGTGGGTGCAGGGCGCGATGCGGATCTCGAAGCCGCTGCACATCGAGCTCGAATACGCGCAGCAGATGATGGCGTGGCTGCTGTTCCTCGAAACGCCCGAGCGGATCGTCCAGCTCGGGCTCGGCACCGGCGCGCTGACCAAGTTCTCGCACCGTTTCCTGCCGCACGCGAAGGTCGAGGCCGTCGAGCTGAACCCGGCCGTGATCGTCGCCGCGCGCACGATGTTCGCGCTGCCGCCCGACGACGCGCGCCTCGTCGTGCACGAAGCCGACGCCTGGGACTTCGTCAACGACCCGGCCAACCGCGGCACGACCGGCGCGATCCAGATCGACCTGTACGACGCGACCGCGCGCGGCCCCGTGCTCGACAGCGTCGCGTTCTACCGCGCGGTGCGCGGCTGCCTGGCCGATGCCGGCATCGCGACGATCAACCTGTTCGGCGATCATCCGAGCTTCGTGCGCAACATGAAGCACCTGAACGCGGCGTTCGATCACCGCGTGATCGCGCTGCCCGAAGTGCACGACGGCAACCGCATCGCGATCGCGTTTTCGGGCCCCGCGCTCGACGTGCCGTTCGCGCAGCTCGACGCCCGGGCGAAGCTGATCGAGGACACGCTGAAGCTGCCCGCGCGCAAGTGGGTGAAAGCTTTGAAAGCAACGACCGGCGCACGCGACACCGCGTTCGCGATCTGACGCCGGATGCACCGGCGGCAGGCCGGTGCAACCCGCGACAAGGGGCGGATCACCTCGGGTTCGCCCCTGCTTGACCGCGTGCTCGCGGCTCCTATACTGGCGCGAAGCCAGGGGAGCCGCAGCCTACCCGTTTTGCCGCTCCTCTCGGTGCCGTACCCGCTCAACAAGATCGATAACCGGGAAACAAGAGGAGACGTCATGGCTCACGATGCCGACGCCAACCGGGCCGCCAAGCGCTGGCTCTGGCTGCTGGTACTGCCGCTGATCGCGATGGTCTGGGTGCCGTCGTACAGCAAGATCGAACCGCAATGGCTCGGTTTTCCGTTTTTCTACTGGTACCAGTTGCTTTGGGTCTTCATCAGCGCGGTGATCACCGCGTTCGTGTATTTCAAGACCAAGAACGCGTGGAAGGCGAGCGGCACGCAAGGAGGTGCGCAATGAATCTCGGCGCGACCTTCGTCTTCGTCCTGCTGTTCATCGGCGTCACGATCATCGGTTTCCTGGCCGCGAACTGGCGGCGCGGCGATCTCGCTCATCTCGACGAATGGGGCCTCGGCGGACGCCGCTTCGGCACGATCGTCACGTGGTTCCTGCTCGGCGGCGACCTCTATACGGCCTACACGTTCGTCGCGGTGCCCGCGCTCGTATTCGGCGCCGGCGCGATGGGCTTCTTCGCGCTGCCGTACACGATCCTGATCTATCCGTTCGCGTTCGTCGTGTTCCCGAAACTGTGGAGCATCGCGAAGCGGCACGGCTACGTGACGGCCGCCGATTTCGTCAACGCACGCTACGGCAGCCGGATGTTGGCGCTTGCGATCGCGGTGACGGGCATCGTCGCGACGATGCCGTACATCGCGCTGCAACTGGTCGGCATCGAGGTGGTGATCGGCGCGCTCGGCTTCGACACGACCGGCTTCGTCGGCGATCTGCCGCTGATCATCGCGTTCGCGATCCTCGCCGCGTACACGTACACGTCGGGGCTGCGTGCGCCCGCGATGATCGCGATCGTGAAGGACGTGCTGATCTACGTCACGATCGCGGCCGCGGTCATCGTGATCCCCGCAAAGCTTGGCGGCTTCGGGCACATCTTCTCCGCGGTGCCGCCCGCGAAGCTGCTGCTGAAGGCGCCGGACGCGACGAGCCTGAACGGCTACAGCGCGTACGCGACGCTCGCGATCGGCTCGGCGCTCGCGCTGTTCCTGTATCCGCACTCGGTCACGGCGATCCTGTCGTCGTCGTCGGGCAACTCGATCCGCCGCAACATGGCGATGCTGCCCGCGTACTCGTTCGTGCTCGGCCTGCTCGCGCTGCTCGGCTACATGGCGCTCGCCTCCGGCGTGAAGGACATGCCGCAGTACGCGCCGTACTTCAAGGCGTTCGGCCCGAACTTCGCGGTGCCCGCGCTGTTCCTCGAGTATTTCCCGTCGTGGTTCGTCGGCGTCGCGTTCGCGGCGATCGGCATCGGCGCGCTGGTGCCGGCGGCGATCATGTCGATCGCGGCCGCGAACCTGTACACGCGCAACATCCACCGCGAGTTTGTGAACCGCAACATGTCGCACGACCAGGAAACGCACGTCGCGAAGCTCGTGTCGCTGATCGTGAAGGTCGGCGCGGTCGCGTTCATCCTCGGGCTGCCGCTGACCTACGCGATCCAGCTGCAACTGCTCGGCGGGATTTGGATCATCCAGACGCTGCCGGCGATCGTGCTCGGCCTGTACACGCGCGTGCTCGACCATCGCGGCTTGCTGGCCGGCTGGGCGGCCGGCATCGTGTGCGGTACGTGGATGGCGATTTCGCTGAAGCTGGCCAGCTCGATCTTCACGATCCACCTGTTCGGTCTCGCGATCCCCGGTTATGCGGCCGTGTGGTCGCTGGTCGTGAACCTGGTGGTATCGGTGGCGGTGAGTGTGCTGGTGCGGGTGATGGGCATGGCGCATGCGGAGGATCGCACGCGGCCGGAGGATTATCTGGACGTCGTCGAGGGCTGATACGGCCGGTGCACGGCCGCTCGCCGCGCACGACGCATTACGTGGCTGCCCGGCAACGAAAACGCCCGCCACCGCAAGGTGGCGGGCGTTCGTTTTGCGTCAGCCCTGCGCGCGTTTCGCGAGATCCTCGCGCTGCGACAGGTCCTCGACGTTGACCATCCAGTGCACGCCGAAACGATCCTTCGCCATCCCGAAGCCGAGCGCCCAGAACGTCTTGCCGAACGGCATCGTCACTTCGCCGCCGTCGGCGAGCGCATTGAACAGCTTCTGGCCTTCGTCGACCGTCGCCGGGTTCAGCGACAGCGAATAGCCGGCGTGCGCGGCGCCCGCCGGCTGGCTGCAATCGCCGTCCGAGCACATGATCATCGAGTCGCCGATCGTGAAGCTCGCGTGCATGACCTTGTCGGCCATCTCCGGCGACATCGGGTAATCGGGATTCGGCGGGGCGTCCTTGAAGTGCATCTTGAACATCGTCTTCGCGCCGAGTGCCTTTTCGTAGAACTGAAGGGCTTCGTCGGCGCGACCGTAGAACGTCAGGTACGGTTGAACTTGCATCGTTGTCTCCTGGGATGAGCCGTGCCGGCGCGGCGGCGCTGGCACGGCGTCGTGCAAGACTGACTGGGGGGAAAGGGTGCATCGGGAGGCGGCCGTCGCACCCGTGACGTGGATTGTAGTGCGCGCGCTTGACGATGGAATGAAAAATAAAAACGGCCGCGAACATCACGTTCGCGACCGTGTGCAGCAAGTGCTGACGGCTGTTGTCAGTCTTGCTGACAGCCGCTGACGCGCGGCATGGCTCAGCGCAGCGCGTCGATCAGCTTCTCGAGCTTCACCGCGTCGGCGGCGAACACGCGGATGCCTTCGGCGAGCTTTTCGGTGGCCATCGCTTCGTCGTTCAGCTGGAAGCGGAACGACGCCTCGTCGATCGCGACGCGCTCGGCCGGCTTGTCCTGCAGCGTGTCGGGCGACAGCTTGCGCGCGACCGTGTCGTTGCTCTCCTGCAGCTTCTGCAGCAAATCGGGACTGATCGTCAGCAGGTCGCAGCCGGCGAGCTCGATGATCTGGCTGGTCGTGCGGAAGCTCGCGCCCATCACTTCGGTCTTGTAGCCGAAGGTCTTGTAGTACGTGTAGATGCGGCGCACCGATTGCACGCCCGGATCGTTCGCGCCGCCGTCCCGCGCTTCATTCCAGTCGGCGCCGGCCTGCTTCTTGTACCAGTCGTAGATGCGGCCGACGAACGGCGAGATCAGCTGCGCGCCGGCTTCCGCGCACGCGGCGGCCTGCACGAGCGAGAAAAGCAGGGTCATGTTGCACTTGATCCCTTCCTTCTGCAGCACCTCGGCCGCGCGGATGCCTTCCCACGTCGACGCAAGCTTGATCAGGATGCGTTCGCGGCCGACGCCGGCTGCTTCGTACAGCTTGATGAGCTCGCGACCCTTGTCGATCGAGCGCTGCGTGTCGAACGACAGGCGCGCGTCGACCTCGGTCGATACGCGGCCCGGGATCAGCTTCAGGATTTCGGTGCCGAATGCGATCAGCAGGCGGTCGATGATGAAATCGGTGCTTTCGTTGCGATGATCGCGGACGGTTTTCTCGAGGATCGGCTTGTACGCATCCTTCTGGACGGCCTTCAGGATCAGCGACGGATTCGTGGTCGCGTCCTGCGGCTTGTATTGCGCAAGCTGCTGGAAGTCGCCCGTGTCGGCGACGACGGTCGTGTACTGCTTCAGCTGGTCGAGTGCGGTAGTCATGGCGATTCGAAAGAAGCGCGCGGGGCGCCGGGTTCTCACGGGCCGCGCGAGCGCGGCGGCGAAGCGAAGCGGCGCCGGGCGCCGCCTCCGATCCATCATTTTAGGCCCGATTCGTGTCGAGCACGTTTTGGCGTGCCGGGCACGCGCCGCGGCGGCCGGCGAGCCGCGTCACGCGGGGCGCCGCGCGTTCAGGATCACCTGCGTGACGACGCCCGCGACGAGCCCCCAGAACGCCGGGCCGATCGACAGCAGCGTGAGGCCCGACGCGGTCACCATGAACGTGACGAGCGCCGCTTCGCGCTGCTTCACGTCCTGCATCGCGTTCGCGAGCCCGCTCATGATCGAGCCGAACAGCGCGAGCGCCGCGACCGACACGACGAGCGCCTTCGGCAGCGCCGCGAACAGCGCGGCGATCGTCGCGCCGAAGATGCCGGCGATCAGGTAGAACGTGCCGCACCACACGGCGGCCGTGTAGCGCTTCGCGTGATCCTCGTGCGCTTCGGGGCCGGTGCAGATCGCGGCCGGGATCGCCGCGAGGTTCACGCCGTGCGAGCCGAACGGCGCGAGCAGCAGCGACGCGAGGCCGGTCGTCGCGATCAGCGGCGACGACGGCGTCGGATAGCCGTCCGCGCGCAGCACCGCGATGCCCGGCACGTTCTGCGACGCCATCGCGACCACGAACAGCGGAATGCCGATGCTGACGATCGACGCGATCGAGAACGCGGGCATCGTCAACACGGGTTGCGCGAGCGCGATGTGGAAGCGGCTGAAATCGAGCAGGCCGAGGCCGCCGGCCACGGCCGTGCCGACGATCAGCGTCGTCGGAATCGCATAGCGCGGCGCGAGGCGCTTGACGATCAGGTAGGTGAAGAACATCGCGAGCACCAGCGCGGTCTGGAACTGCGCGGCGCGGAAGATCTCGATGCCGATCTCGAACAGGATGCCCGCGAGCAGCGCCGCCGCGATGCCGGCCGGAATGCGCTTCATCAGCGTGTCGAACAGCCCGCTTACGCCGACGGCCGTCAGCAGCAGCGCGCACACGACGAACGCGCCGATCGCCTCGGGGTAGGGCACGCCGGGCAGCGACGCGATCAGCAGCGCGGCGCCGGGCGTCGACCACGCGACCACGACGGGCGCGCGATAGCGCAGCGACAGGCCGATGGTCGTCAGCGCCATGCCGATCGACAGCGCCCAGATCCACGACGAGATCTGCGCATCGGTGAGGTGGGCGGCGCGGCCGGCCTGGAACATCAGCACGAGCGAACTCGTGTAGCCGGTCATCATCGCGACGAAGCCGGCGACGAGCGCGGACACGGACGTATCGGCGAAAAAGCGGCGGCCGCCGGCGCGGCCGGCGCTCGCGGTGGGCGAAGGGTTCATGCAATCTCCGGGGCGGCCGCTCGGACGCGGCCTGTGTATCTGCGGGTGGGTGTCGTTACTTGCTGAGTGCGCGCATCGCGGTTTCGAGGCCCGCGAGCGTCAGTGGATACATGCGCTGGCCGAGCACGTCGCGAATGATCGCGATCGATTGCCGGTACTCCCATAGCCGCTCGGGCTCGGGGTTCAGCCAGGCATGATGGGGGAACTGGTCGGCGAGCCTGCGCAGCCACACGGCGCCGGCTTCCGGATTGTTGTATTCGACCGAGCCGCCGGGCTGCAGCACTTCGTACGGGCTCATCGTCGCGTCGCCGACGAAGATCAGCTTGTAGTCGGGCGTGAACTTGTGCAGCACGTCCCACGTCGCGGTGCGTTCCGCGTGGCGGCGGCGGTTGTTCTTCCACAGGTGGTCGTACACGCAGTTGTGGAAGTAGAAGAATTCGAGGTGCTTGAATTCGGCCTTCGCGGCCGAGAACAGCTCTTCGGTGCGCTTGATGTGGTCGTCCATCGAGCCGCCGACGTCGAGCAGCATCAGCACCTTCACGTTGTTGTGGCGCTCGGGCACCATCCGCAGGTCGAGCCAGCCTGCGTTCGCGGCCGTGCTGCGGATCGTGCCGGGCAGGTCGAGCTCCTCGGCGGCGCCTTCGCGCGCGAAGCGGCGCAGCCGCCGCAGCGCGACCTTGATGTTGCGCGTGCCGATCTCGACCGAATCGTCGTAGTCGCGGTACGCGCGCGCCTCCCACACCTTCACCGCGGTGCGGTTGCCGTTCGACGGGCCGCCGATGCGCACGCCTTCGGGGTTGTAGCCGCCGTGCCCGAACGGCGACGTGCCGCCCGTGCCGATCCATTTGTTGCCGCCTTCGTGGCGTTCCTTCTGCTCGTCGAGCAGCGCCTTCAGGCGCTCCATCAGCTTGTCGAGCCCGCCCATCGCGTCGATCTGCGCCTTCTCCTCCGGCGACAGCTCGCGCTCGAAGCGCTTCTCGAGCCAGTCGAGCGGGATGTCGAACGCCTCGGACGGCAGCGTGGACACACCGTGGAAATATGCGCCGAACGCCTGGTCGAACTTGTCGAAGTACTGTTCGTCCTTGACGAGCGTCATCCGCGCGAGGAAGTAGAACGCGTCGATCGACGGCGAGATCAGCCCGGCCTTCAGCGATTCGAGCAGCGTCAGGTATTCCTTCACCGAGACGGGCAGCTTGGCTGCGCGCAGCGCGTAGAAGAAATTGAGCAGCATGGCCGGGCCTTCGGGGTGGGGGAGTTACCGGTTGTGCCGGTTCATGTAGACGAGCCGTTCGAGCAGGCTCAGATCCTGCTCGTTCTTCAGCAGCGCGCCCGCGAGCGGCGGCACGATCTGCTTCGCGTCCGCGCCGCGCAGCGCGTCGGCCGGGATGTTCTCGGCGAGCAGCAGCTTCAGCCAGTCGAGCAGTTCGGACGTCGACGGCTTCTTCTTCAGGCCCGACACGCCGCGCAATTCGAAGAAACTCTCGAGCGCCGCGCGCAGCAGTTCCTCGCGGATGTCGGGGAAGTGCACCGCGACGATCTTCTGCATCGTCGACGGGTCCGGAAACTGGATGTAGTGGAAGAAGCAGCGGCGCAGGAACGCGTCGGGCAGCTCCTTCTCGTTGTTCGACGTGATGATGACGAGCGGACGGTGCTTCGCGCGGACCGTCTCGCGCGTCTCGTACACGTGGAACTCCATCCGGTCGAGCTCGCGCAGCAGGTCGTTCGGGAATTCGATGTCGGCCTTGTCGATCTCGTCGATCAGCAGCACGCTCGGGCGCTCGGCGTCGAACGCCTGCCACAGCACGCCCTTGACGATGTAGTTCGCGATGTCCTTCACGCGCGCGTCGCCGAGCTGCGAATCGCGCAGCCGCGACACGGCGTCGTATTCGTACAGGCCCTGCTGCGCCTTGGTGGTCGACTTGATGTGCCACTGCAACAGCGGCATGTCGAGCGCGGCGGCCACTTCCTCGGCGAGCATGGTCTTGCCGGTGCCGGGCTCGCCCTTGATCAGCAGCGGGCGTTGCAGCGTCAATGCGGCGTTGACCGCGAGCTTCAGATCGTCGGTGGCGACGTACTGCGAGGACCCTTCGAAACGCATGGCGGCGCTCTTCTTCATCGGGAAAAAAACCCAGTATAAGTCAGAAGGGCTGTCCGGTTGGGCCGCGCCCGCGTATCGTTGCGGGGCTGCGGCGGGGCGAACCGGGGCGCCGTATGGACGCGTTCCCCGCCGACGCGGTACAATCTGGCCGTTTTTTTTGGCCTGCGTGGCGATCCGATAAGCAAAACGGCGCGGGCCGTTGCCGCTTTGGCGCCAGTTTCCCCTCAAGCTAGGTTACAAGAGCTATGAACAAATTCGTCGGCAAACACGTCGTTGTCGCAGCGCTCGTGGCGCTCGCGGGCAGCGCGCAGGCGGCCGGTGTGGTCGGCAACCCGAAGGACGGGGCGAGCAAGGCCGCCATGTGCATCGGTTGCCACGGCATCCAGGACTACCGCGCGGCGTACCCGGAGGTCTACCGGGTGCCTGTCCTCGGCGGCCAGAACCAGCAATACCTCGAGAACGCGCTGAAGGCCTACCGCAAGAAGGATCGTCACTTCCCGTCGATGAATGCGATCGCCGGTTCGCTGACCGACCAGGACATCGCGGATCTGTCGGCGTACTACGCCGCGCAGAAGGCCGACACGAAGGACAATCCCTACAAGTAAAGCGCGCGCCGCCGATCTCTCCGGCGGGACAGGAGCATTCATGAACAACGCATTCAAGACGGCGGCGGTTGCACTGGCGGCCGGCCTCGCGATCGGTACCGCGCACGCCGCGGACATCTCGAAGGGCAAGGAACTGGTCGAGTCGCACAATTGCGCGGCCTGCCACGGCGCGCAGCTGAACAAGCCGATCAACGCGGAGTACCCGCGCCTCGCCGGCCAGCACGCCGACTACCTCGTGTGGGCGATGCGCCAGTACCAGATGGGGCTGACGAACCCGCTGCTCGGTCGCAACAACGCGATCATGCAGGCGCAGGTACAGAACCTGTCGGTCAGCGACATGAAGGACATTGCGTCCTACATCGAGTCGCTGAAGGAAACCGACCTCGTGTTCAAGAAGTAAGCGCGACGGGCCTCGCGGGCTCACGCAGCAAGAATGCCCCGCCTCGGCGGGGTATTTTTTTGTCCGCGGCCCGGTGCAGGCCGATGTGCCGGCCTCGGGGCGTCAGTCGCGCGACGCGCGGCGCAGGATGCGCTGCAGGTACGCGTCGGTATCGGGCGGCGTGTTGGTGCGCTGCGCTTCCCAGATCGTCTCGCCGAGGCATTCCATGATCGCGTGCTGCGCGTCGTGGGTCGAGTCGAGCTTCGCGGCCAGCTTGTCGTGCGCGGCGCGGATGCCGGGCGGCTGGTCGATCGATAGCTGTTCGCTGATCGCGAGGTGCATCGACAGGTGCAGGAACGGATTGGTCCGGCCTTCCTCGGGCGTGTAGTTGCGCGCCGCCGCGCCGTCGGCGTCGGCCAGTTCGTCGTGGTATTCGGGATGCTCGACGATCCAGTCGGCGGCAATCGCTTCCAGCGGCGTCAGGATCTCGCCCGCGCGCTGCTTGCGCCAGGTCTCGGTGAAAAAGCGACGCACGTCGTCGCGGCTTGGATTGAACATGGTGGGGAAACGTCGTGATTCGGGCGGCTCATGCCGCGTCGGGCATTGTACGCCGGAGCGGCGCACGGCGCTGGCGGCGGCCCCGGCAGCGGTCGAGGCGGTGTTGCGCCCGCCCGCCGCGGAACGGGTAAGCGCGGGTAGGCTCGCCGCCGCCGCGCCGCTACACTCCGGCGATTCCCGTCACGGCGCGTTGCCGCCCGTTTCGTCATGACCGCCACCGTCCGCCCATCGTCCGCGGCCCTGCAGGGCGCGCTCTACGTCGCGTTGTCCGCCGCCGCGTTCGGCGCGATGGCGATTTTCGGCCGCTATGCGTATGCGGCCGGCGTCGACGTGCTCGGGCTGCTGATCGTGCGCTTCGCGATTGGCGGCGCGGTGCTCGCCGCGATCGCACGGCAGCGCCGCGTCGCGTGGCCGCGCGGGCGCGCGCTCGCGCCGCTGGTGACGATGGGCGCGCTCGGCTACGTCGGGCAGTCGTTCTGCTATTTCAGCGCGCTGCAGCACGCGCAGGCGAGCCTCGTCGCGCTGCTGCTGTACCTCTATCCGGCGTTCGTCACGCTGCTGGCCGCGTGGTGGCTCGGCGAGCGCCTGACGCGCGCGAAGGCCGTCGCGCTGGTGCTGTGCGTCGCGGGTTCGGCGCTGATGGTCGGCGGCGGGCACGGCGAGCCGCTCGGGATCGCGCTCGCGCTGGCCGCCGCGGTGATCTACTCGCTGTACATCGTCGGCGGCACGAAGGCGACGCGCGGCGTCGATCCGCTCGCGACCACCGCGATCATCTGCCTGTCGGCCAGCGCGACGCTCGTCGCGATCGCCGTCGTGCGAACGGCGGCGTTCGGCGCGCCGCCGCGCTGGCCGGCGACGGCCGGCGGCTGGGCGTCGATGCTCGCGATCGCGCTGATATCGACGGTCGCGGCGATGCTCGCGTTCTTCGCCGGGCTCGCGCGGCTCGGGGCCGCGCGCACGTCGATGCTGTCGACGCTCGAGCCGGTCGTGACGGTCGCGCTCGCGGCGCTGCTGTTCGGGGAGGCATTGTCGCCGCTGCAATGGGCGGGCGGCGTCGCGATTCTGGCGGCCGTGCTGGCGCTCGTGCGCGCGGGCGGCGCGGCGGCCGACGACGCGACGGCGACGTCCAACGCGTAGTCGGGAAAGGGGGCGGGGACTGCGACGGCCCGCGGCGCGGGCCCGTCGTACCGGACGCTTATTCGTTGGGCGGCGGCGTCTTCGGCCGGAATTCGCACAGCGGCTCGATCGCGCAGTGCCAGCATTCGGGCCGCCGTGCCTTGCACACGTAGCGCCCGTGCAGGATCAGCCAGTGATGCGCGTCCTGCAGAAATTCCTTCGGCGTGAACTTCTCGAGCGCGGCCTCGACGGCCCGCACGTCCTTGCCCGGCGCGAGCCCGGTGCGATTCGCGACGCGGAAGATATGCGTGTCGACCGCGATCGTCGGCTGGCCGAACGCGGTGTTCAGCACGACGTTCGCCGTCTTGCGGCCGACGCCCGGCAGGCCTTCGAGCGCTTCGCGATCGGCCGGCACCTCGCCGTCGTAACGCTCGAGCAGGATCCGGCACGTCGCGACCACGTTCTTCGCCTTGGTGCGATAGAGGCCGATCGTCTTGATGTACTCGGTGACGCCTTCCTCGCCAAGCGCGACGATTTGTCGCGGGGTGTTCGCGACCGGAAACATTTTCCGCATTGCCTTGTTGACCGACACGTCGGTCGCCTGCGCGGACAGCATCACGGCGATCAGCAGCTCGAACGGCGTCGAATATTCGAGCTCGGTGGTCGGATGCGGATTGAGGCTCTGCAGCGTTTCGTAGATCGCGCGTCGTTTGCTGGCGTTCATGGAGCGTTCTGGTCGGGCGGCGCGGACGGGCCGTCCGGATCGTCGTTGCCTGCGTCGTTGTCGTTGTCGTGGTCGTTGCTGCCCGATGCCGCTTCGGCGTCGCGCTGCGCCTGCTGTTCGGCGAGCCGCTTGCGGCGGGCCTCGGCCGCGTCGATCTGCGCCTGGACGGCCGCGCTCACGCCTTCGGTATTCTTCGGCCCGGCGCCTTGCCCGGACAGTTCTTCCTTCTTCTTGCGCGCGCGTTCGAGCGCGGCGGCGATGATCGCGCGTTTCTTCGCTTCGGCGTCGTCGGCGGCCGGTGCGGCGGCTGGCGCGCCGGGCTGTGCGGCGGTGGGCTCCGCGGCCGGCTTCGTGGCGCTGGCCGCGCGGCGTGCGGCGGCGCGCGCTTCGGCGGC
>NZ_JAKWFH010000059.1:0-45160 GCF_029522185.1 Burkholderia sp. IO2
GCGTACTTCGATCGGCTGGGTGTGCCCCGACTCTCATAACCTCAACTTCCCGAACCGCCCGGTGCGGACCCGCATGCCGGGTGGTGTGGCAGGGGTACGGCCTCATGGCCGTCCCCTATGCCGATTCCGCGCGGCGGCGGTGCGCGTCAGCCTTCCGTGCCTTCCTTCAGCACGAGCGCACGCGCATACAACGCGTTGCGCGATGCGCCCGTCAGCGCGGCCGCGAGCTTTGCCGCGCTTTTCACCGGCACCTCTTCGAGCAGCAGCCTGAGCAGCGCGTCGTGCGCGGCGTCGTCGGCTTCGCCGCTTGCCGCCGGCGCACCTTCGACGACCAGCACGAACTCGCCGCGCTGCCGGTTCGCGTCGCCGGCGAGCCAGCCCTGTCCTTCGGCCAGGGTGCCCTGGAACAACTGCTCGTGTAGCTTGGTGAGTTCGCGCGCGATCAGCAGCCGGCGCGCGGGGCCGAATGCGTCGGCGAGCGCGGCGACGGTTTCGGCGATCCGGTGCGGCGCTTCGTAGAACACCAGCGCGTACGGGTGCGACACCAGCGCCTGCAGCGCGCTCGCGCGCTGTTTCGCCTTCGGCGGCAGGAAGCCCGCGAACGTGAACGCGCCGGCCCAGTCGCCGGCCACGCTGAGCGCGGTCACGGCCGCGCTCGCGCCAGGCAGCGGAACCACCGCGAAGCCGGCCGCGCGCACGGCGTCGACGAGCCGCGCGCCGGGGTCCGAGATGCCCGGCGTGCCGGCGTCCGACACATAGGCCACGCGTTCGCCGCCGCGCAGCAGCTCGATCACGCGCTGCGCGGCTTCGCGTTCGTTGTGCTCGTGCACGGCGACGAGCGGTTTCGAGATCCCGTAGCGGGCGAGCAGCTGGCCCGTGTTGCGGGTGTCTTCGGCCGCGATGCGGTCGGCGAGGCCGAGCACGTGCAGCGCGCGCAGCGTGATGTCGGCCGTATTGCCGATCGGCGTGGCGACCACGTAGAGCGTGGCGTCCGGGTAGTGCTGCGTATGCGCGAGTTCGAGGAGGGCAGTCATGGCAGGCAATGCACGCAATCGCGGCACGAGCGGAACAAGGACGGCATTGTGCCACGCGGCGCCGGCGCGGCCGGAGGGCGCGCGCGGTCGGCCGCGTTCGGGCGACAACTTTTCCGGCGCGGCGCGATCCAAACCGGTCGGCGCCGCGTTCGAGCAGCGCGCGCGGCAGTTTCTCGAGCGTCACGGTCTGGGGTTCGTCGCCGCGAACGTGACGATGCGCGGCGGCGAGCTCGATCTCGTGATGCGCGAGCCCGACGGCATGCTCGTGTTCGTCGAGGTGCGCGCGCGGCGCAGCACCCGGCATGGCGGCGCGGCCGCGAGCGTCGGCTGGCGCAAGCGGCGGCGTCTGGTCGCGGCCGCGTTGCAGTTCTGGTCGCGGCACGGCGCCGGTGCCGCGTGCCGTTTCGACGTCGTCGCGTTCGAGGCCGGCCGGCTTGCGTGGCTGCGCGACGCATTTCGTACCGACGACGCGTAGCGGCGAGCTGTGACGAGATGTAAAGAGTTCTTGCCGGACCCCCGGAGAGGGCGCCGGAGTACGGTAAACTCGCCGCACCCACGATGTCGCGCGAGTGGTGCCACGCGCCCAGTTCACCAGGAATCGATGTCAGTCGAACGTATTCAGCAACAATTCCGCGACAGCGCCGCGCTTCATGCCGAAGCGGCCGACGCGCTGTCGCTGCCGATCGCAGCCGCGGTCGATGCGATGTTCGCCGCGCTGGCGAACGGCAACAAGATCGTCGCGTGCGGTGACGGCCCGTCGGCCGCCGCCGCGCAGTACCTCGCCGCGTCGCTCGTCGGCGGTTTCGAGCGCGAGCGTCCGGGCCTGCCCGCGATCGCGCTGGCCACCGACGCGTCGCAGGCCGGCCTCGCCGGCGCGGCCGCCGCCGAGCAGTTGTTCGCGCAGCAGGTGCGCGTGCTGGGCCAGACGGGCGACATCCTGCTGGTGCTCGATGCGGGCGGCGCATCGCCGCGCGTGCTTGCGGCGATCGATGAGGCGCACGAGCGCGAGATGACCGTCGTCGCATTGACGGGCGGCAACGACCACACGGTCGCGGCCGCGCTGTCCGACACCGATATTCCGATCAGCGTGCCCGCCGTTCGCGCGGCGCGCATCCACGAAGTCCATCTGCTGACCATCCACAGCCTGTGCGACGGCATCGACGCGATGCTGCTGGGTGAGGATTGAACGAAGGAGAGCCGTCGATGAATCAAAGCCGCGTCAAACAGACGCTCGTCAGAACCACGCTGCTTGCTGCGCTGACGGCGAGCCTCGCCGTGTCGCTGCAGGGCTGTGTGCTCGGGGTCGTGGGGGCCGCGGCCGGCGGCGGCGCGCTGATCGCGACCGATCGCCGCACGCTCGGCGCGCAGACGGAGGATCGCGAGATCCAGGTCAAGTCGCTCACGCAGATCAACAACGGGCTGCCGGACCAGTCGCACGTGAACGTGACGGTGTTCAACCGCCGCGTGCTGCTGACGGGCGAAGTGCCGAACGATGCGTCGAAGCAGCGCGCCGAGGAAATCGTGCGCGGCATCAACAACGTGAACGGCATCGTCAACGAGCTGTCGGTCGAGCCGGCGTCGTCGCTGTCGTCGCGCGCGAACGACTCGTACCTCGAAGGCCGCGTGAAGTCGGAGCTGATTGCGACGAAGGGCATCTCGGCGAACTACTACAAGGTCGTCAGCGAACGCGGCAATCTTTACCTGATGGGCCTCGTGACGGTGGACGAAGGCAATCGCGGCGCGGAAGCCGCGAGCCAGGTGCCGGGCGTCGAGAAGGTCGTGAAGGTGTTCCAGTACGTGAAGCCGCAGGACGCGCAGGCGCTGCAGGACGCGTCGCCCGCGAGCGGCGCCTCCGGCGCGCAGGCGGCTGCCGCACCGGCGGACAACGCGACGGTCGGCGCGGTGCCCGACGCGTCGGTGCAGTCCACGCCGCTGCAGCCGCCCGCGCCGATCTCGAATTCGTCGAGCGTGCATCCGGGCAATCCGAAGGCGAAGGCGCAATGACGGGCATGCAGATCAAATCGATGAAACGCCGGATGGTGCAGGGCGCCGCGGCCGCGGCGCTCGTGGCCGGCACGCTGGGCGCCGCGCATGCGGACGTCGGCGACGGCCTGAAGGTTGCGCGCAGCAACGCGTGCATGGGCTGCCATGCGGTGGACCGCAAGCTCGTCGGCCCGTCGTTCAAGGATATCGCCGCGCGTTACAAGTCCGATCCGCAGGCCGTCGCGAAGCTGTCGAAGAAGGTGAAGGACGGCGGCTCCGGTGTGTGGGGCGCGATTCCGATGCCCGCGCATCCGCGCATGAGCGACGCCGACGTCCGGTCGGTGGTCGAATGGGTGCTGGCTGGCGCGCCGTCAAAGTAACGCGTCGGGGGTGACGTAACCCCTATTGCCAAGCGCGGAAATGCGTGTGTATGATGATTGACTGTTGGGGCGGTAGCTCAGCTGGGAGAGCGTCGCGTTCGCAATGCGAAGGTCGGGAGTTCGATCCTCCTCCGCTCCACCAACGGAATTCGAAAGGCCCGATCGCGAGATCGGGCCTTTTGTTTTACCGTGGCGACCGCGGCCTGTTGCTCGACCGTCTCGCCACCCCGCCCTAGACCCGCCCCAAACTCGGCCGCTTCGGGTCATACGTCCACCCCGGCACCAGATACCGCATCGCGACCGCATCATCGCGCGCCGTACCACCCACCGCGTTGTACAGCGCATGCGCGGCCTCGACCTGCGCGATGTCCAGCTCGATGCCGAGCCCCGGCCGTTCGGGCACGGCCACCTTGCCGCCGACGATCGCGAGCGGTTCGCGCGTGAGCCGCGCATCGCCTTCCTGCCAGATCCAGTGCGTATCGATCGCGGTGATCGTGCCGGGCGCGGCCGCCGCCGCATGCGTGAACATCGCGAGCGACACGTCGAAGTGGTTGTTCGAGTGCGAACCCCATGTGAGTCCCCAGTCGCGGCACAGCTGCGCGAGCCGCACCGAGCCCTGCATCGTCCAGAAATGCGGATCGGCGAGCGGGATGTCGACCGCCTGCAGCCGCACCGCGTGATCCATCTGTCGCCAGTCGGTCGCGATCATGTTGGTCGCGGTCGGGATCCCCGTCGCGCGGCGGAATTCGGCCATCACCTCGCGGCCCGAATAGCCGCCTTCCGGCCCGCACGGATCTTCCGCGTACGCGAGCAGGTGGCCTTGCCCGCGGCACAGCGCGACGGCCTCGTCGAGCGACCACGCGCCGTTCGGGTCGAGCGTCGTGCGCGCGTCGGGAAAGCGCGTCTTGATCGCCGCGATCGCTTCCATCTCGTCGGCGCCGGCCATCACGCCGCCCTTCAGCTTGAAATCGGCGAAACCGTAGCGCTCGACCGCGGCTTCGGCCTGCCGCGCGATCGCGGCCGGCGTGAGCGCCGCCTCGTTGCGCAGCCGGAACCACGGGTCCGGCGCCTGCGCCTCGTCGCGATACGGCAGATCGGTGCGGCGCCGGTCGCCGATGTAGAACAAATACGCGAGCATCGGCACCGCGTCGCGCTGCTGACCTTCGCCGAGCAGTGCCGCGACCGGCACGTCGAGGTGCTGGCCGAGCAGGTCGAGCAATGCGGCTTCGATCGCGGTGATCACGTTGTCGAGCCGCAGGTTGATCTCGTGCGGCTGGCGCAGCACTGCCGCCTCGCCGGCCGACGTCACTTCGTGGCGGATCGTGCGGCCGGCACCGGCGCCTGCGCCGGACAGCGCCGCGCGCACCGCGTTGAGCGTCGCCTGGTAGCGCCCGATCGACTGGCCGACGACGAGATCCGTCATGCGTTCGAGCGCGTGGCGGATGCCTTCGCCGCCCGGTACTTCACCGACGCCCGTGTGCCCGCTGCTGTCGTCGAGGATCACGAGGTTGCGCGTAAAGTACGGCGCATGCGCGCCGCACAGGTTGAGCAGCATGCTGTCGCGGCCGGCGACGGGAATCACCTGCATGCGCGTGACGCGCGGGGTGCCGGCACGGCTCGGTTCGGACATCGGTTCGCTCCTGGTTTCGGTGGCGTGCGGGCCGCCGGACGCGCCGGCGCGGCCCGCGCCGTTCATTGAAGCTCGACGCGGCGGATCTCGCCGACGACGAACAGGTAGCAGATCACGGCGACGAGCGCGTGCGCGACGACATAGACGAGCGCGCCGTTGAACGAGCCGCTGCGGTCGACGATATAGCCGATCGCGATCGGCGTCGTGATGCTGGAAAGGTTGCCGCAGGTGTTGAGCAGCGCGCCGCTCAGGCCGGCGATCTGGCGCGGCGCGGTGTCGGCGTTGACGGCCCAGCCGAGCGCGCCGAGCCCCTTGCCGAAGAACGACAGCGCCATGAACACCACGACGAGCACGTGCGAATCGGTGTAGTTGCAGACGATCATCGACATCGACAGCAGCATGCCGATCACGATCGGCACCTTGCGCGCGACCGACAGCGACCGGCCCTGCCTGAGCAGCGCATCGGACACGACGCCGCCCAGAATCCCGCCGAGGAACCCGCACACGGCCGGGATCGACGCGACGAGCCCCGCGTTGAGGATCGACATCCCGCGCGCCTGCACCAGATAGACCGGGAACCACGTGATGAAGAAGTAGGTGAGGGCGTTGATGCAGTACTGCGCGACGTACACGCCGACCAGCATCCGGTTTCTCAGCAGCGCCTTCACGTGATGCAGCGACGGGCCGCCGTCGCGTCCGCCGATCGCCTGGTCGATGTTCACGAGCGCGCCGCCTTCGGTCAGGTAGTCGAGTTCCGCGCGATTGATGCCCGGATGATCCTTCGGGTCGTACATCGTGCGGTTCCACACCAGCACGAGCGCGAAGCCGAGCACGCCCATCACCGCGAACACCGACTGCCAGCCGAACGCGTGCACGAGCCAGCCCATCAGCGGCGCGAACACGACGGTCGCCGCGTACTGCGCGGCGTTGAAGATCGCCGACGCGGTGCCGCGCTCGGGCGCGGGGAACCAGGTCGACACGATCCGGCTGTTGGCCGGGAACGACGGCGCCTCGGCCGCACCGACCAGGAAGCGCAGCCCGAACAGCAGCGCGAACGCGGCTGCACCGCCGAAGAAGCCGATCCCGCCCTGCAGCAGCGTGAACAGCGACCAGAAGAAGATGCTGAATGCGTAGACGATGCGCGATCCGAAGCGGTCGAGCAGCCAGCCGCCCGGCAGTTGCGCGACCACGTACGACCAGCCGAACGCGGAGAAGATGAAACCCATCTGCACATGCGTCAGGTGCATCGAGCGGGCCAGCGCCGGGCCCGCGATCGCGATGGCCGCACGATCCGCGTAGTTGATCGTCGTGACCGCGAACAGGACGGCCAGCACGAGCCAGCGCACGCGGGTGCGCCGGGCCGTTGCCGACGCGGACGCCGGCAGCGCGTGAAGCGGATTCATGACTCGTCTCCTCCGAAGGGCGGAAGGTGCCGTCGTGCGGCACGCGCGTCGGTGCGCGCGTTGTGTGTATCGATGCCGCCGGCGGGAGACCGGGCACCGGACGCCGAGGCAGGCGGGGCGTCCGGGCCATTCTGTCATGTCGAAATTTGCGCTTTCATGCCAATTGCTGACTTGATCGATTCAGCATTTGAATCGATCGAATGGACGCATGCGGTCACGCGCGCGCGTCGTCCGGGCCGCTGCCGTGGTGACGCGCCACGTGCTGCGCGAGAAACTCGACGGCGGCGCGCACGCCGGGCAGCTGGCCGCGCCGGTGCGGCATCAGCAGCGTCGTCGTGACGGTGCCGGCGCACCAGCCGGGCAGCACGCGCACGAGCGTACCGGACGCGAGCGCGGCGCCGGCGATCCAGTCGGGCAGGCACGCGAGGCCGAGGCCGGCCGTCGCCGCCTGCAGCAGCAGCGTCGATTCATCGGCCTGCAGCCGCAGGCGCGGCGTCACGTCGACGGCGTCGCCGCCGCACTGCAGCCGCCACGGCTGCGGGCCCGGGTGGAGCCCGTCGTGCTGCGCGAGATCGGCCGGCGTGTCGGGCGTGCCGGCCCGCGCGAGATAGGCCGGCGCGGCCACGACGACGATCGGGGACGCCGCGAGCGGCCGTTGCACGAGCGCGGAATCGGGCAGCGGCGCGAAATGGCTGCGCACCGCGATGTCGAAGCCTTCCTGCGCGATGTCGACGAGTCGGTCGCTCGCATGAATCTGCAGCAGCAGCTTCGGGTGCGCGATCGCCAGTGCCGGCAGGCACGGCGCGAGGATGTGCTGCGCGACCGGCACCGAGCTCGTGATCCGCACGACGCCGGCCGGCTCGGCGGCCTGCCGCAGCACCGCGTCGCGCGCGCTGTCGGCCTCGATCACGGCCGCGCGCGCATGCTCGAAGAATTCGGCGCCGACCGGCGTGAGCCGGAAGCTGCGCGACGTGCGATGCACGAGCCGCGCACCGAGCGTGCGCTCGAGCTCGGCCACGCGCTTGCTGACCGTCGATTTCGGCAGGTCGAGCCGGCGTGCGGCCGCCGACATGCTGCCGGCATCCACCGCCTGCACGAACAGGTAGAGATCGTTCAGATTCACTTCCAGCGTCCACATGAAGAAACGAAGGGTTTCGATTTTAGCGGCTACTGCGTCATCGTTCGTCATGGGAGCATGACGGCTCGTTCAACTTTCACGGAATGTCCCGATGTCTCCGATCCTTCTCTACGGTATTCCCGCCGGCTGCTCGTTCGGCTCGATCGTCGCGCTCGAATGGACCGGCCGCCCGTACCGGCTGTCGCGCATCACGATGCCGGGCGCCGTGACGAGCGACGCGTTCCTCGCGCTGAACCCGGTCGCCGAAACGCCGGCGTTCGTCACCGCGAACGGCGACGTGCTGACCGAAAGCATCGCGATCCTCGGCCATATCGGCGCGCAGGCGCTCGACAGCGGCCTCGCGTTTCGCCAGGGCAGCGCGGCGTTCGACCGGCTGAACCGGATGCTGGCGTGGCTGAACACGACGTTCTTCAACGCGTTCGGCGCGCTCTGGTACGTATACGAACACGACACCGAAGGCGCCGAGAAAGCGGCGCTGCAGGCGTACGGTCGCGGCAAGGTGCTGAAGGCGCACCGTCAGCTCGAAGCGCTGCTCGAGCGCGGCGAAGGCCCGTGGCTGCTGGGCGCGCGGCGCACGCTGGCCGATGCGTACTTCACCGGGATCGCGCGCTGGGCCGACTATCACGCGGTGTTCGAGCCTGATGCGTTCCCGCGCGTCGCCGCGCTGCGCGCGCGGCTCGCCGACGATGCCGGCGTGCAGTTCGCGCACGCGATCGAGGAAAACCTGCCGCCGCCGGCGTCGTCGGCGTTCGAAGGACATGTGTCGCTCGACGACGCGCTGGCCAGCGCGCGCGGCATCGTGGTGCCGGCGCGGGCAGCCTGACAGGCGGCACCGGCCACGCGCGCGGCCCGGCAGGGTGGAATCCCGAGGTGATATTTTTTACCCGGATAATATTGACATCCAATTAATACCCGGATAAAAATAGCGTCACTCCGATTCCAGCCTGCGGGCGACCACGATGACCTCTTCCACACTCCTTCCTTCGTACACGGCCTTCGACGGCCACCGGCGGCTCGCGTCGGGTCCGCTCGCGACGGTCGCGCTTGCCGTCCGGCAGGCGGCCGGCGACGCGATGCCCGGCACGATCCTGATCTTCGACGACGCGACGGGCCGCTCGATCGACCTCGACCTGCGCGGCACGGCGGACGACATCCGCGCGCGCTATGCGGCACCGGCGGCCGACGCGTCCAGCGGCGCTGGCGAACCGGCAGGCGCTGGCGCTGCCGAACAGCGCGGCCGCGGCCGGCCGAAGCTCGGTGTGGTGTCGCGCGAGGTCACGCTGCTGCCGCGTCATTGGGAATGGCTCGGCGCACAGCCGGGCGGCGCGTCGGTCGCGCTGCGCAAGCTCGTCGAGGACGCGCGGCGCACGCACGCGGCGGCCGACCGGCAGCGCGACGCGCAGGCGCGCGCGTATCACTTCATGTCGGCGATGGCGGGCGACCTGCCCGGTTTCGAGGAAGCCGCGCGGGCGCTGTATGCGAACGATGCGGCGCGGCTGGCCGAGCTGATCGCCGGTTGGCCGGACGACGTGCGCGACCATGCGCTCGCGCTGGCGCGCGGCGATCTGCCGCCCGCCGCCGAAGACTGCTGACGGAGCGCCGACGCGATGACCGTATTCGACCTGAACCGCGGCGCGCTCGCGCCGGTCGCCGACGAAGTGGACGTCGTCGAGCTGCGCGTGACGGGCGCCATTCCGCGCGAACTCGACGGCACGTTGCTGCGCAACGGTCCGAACCCGCCGGGCGGCCGCTTCGACGGCAACGACATGCTGTCGTGGTGGCCGGAGGCCGCGATGCTGCATGCGATCGCGTTCGACGACGGCCGCGCGGCCGGCTACCGGAACCGCTGGGCGCGCACGCGGCGCTGGGCGGCCGTCCACGCGCCCGGGCAGGCGCCGCAGCTGCCCGACACCAATCCGAACGTGAACGTGCTGCAGCATGCGGGCGAACTGCTCGCGCTGGCCGAGGGCGGCGCGCCGCTCGCGATCACTGCCGCGCTCGATTCGTTCGGCGCGCCGACGCGGCACGCGGGCATCGACGGCGCGATGACCGCGCATCCGAAGGTCGACCCGGTAACCGGCGAGCTGATCCTGTTCCGCGCGGACTGGCGCGCTCCGTGGCTGCGCTACGGCGTCGTGGATGCGCAGGGCGTGCCGCGCGTCAATCTCGAGATCGAACTGGGCGCGCCGTCGATGATGCACGACCTCGCGATCACCGAAACCCGCAGCCTGCTGCTCGACCTGAACGTCGGCTACGACTTCTCGCTGCTGCAGCAGGGCCACCGGATGCCGCTGCGCTGGCACGACGACCGGCCCGCGCGCATCGGCGTGCTGCCGCGCCACGGCGGCGACGTGCGCTGGTTCGGCGTCGAGCCGTGCTTCATCCAGCACGTCGTGAACGCGTACGACTGCGACGCGTCGTGCATCGTGCTCGACGCGGTGCGCTACCCGTCGTTCCTGCGGCTCGACGCGCGCACGGGCCGCTTCGCCGACAACCCGGTCGGCGAGCTGTGGCGCTACGTGATCGATACGGCGAACGGGCTGATCGACGAAGGGCCGCTCGCCGACGGCGGCATCGAGCTGCCGCGCATCAACGAAAGCCGCACGGGGCGCCGCTACCGCTATCTGTACGCGGTCGAGCAGCCGAACAACGCGGAAATGCGCGGCGTGATGCGCTTCGACCACGCGCGCGGCACGACGACGCACTACGCGGTGCCGGCCGGCGACCAGAACGGCGAGCCGGTGTTCGTGCCGCGCCCGGGCGGCGCCGACGAGGACGACGGCTGGCTGCTGGTGATGGTCTACCGCGCGGCGACGGATACGAGCGACGTCGTGATCCTCGATGCGCGCGCGATCGACGCGGGGCCGGTCGCGACCGTGCACCTGCCGCGTCGCGTGCCGGCCGGGTTCCACGGCGCGTGGGTGCCGCGCGAACGTTGAGCGTGAGCGGCGGCGCGCGTCACTGCGCGCGCAGCGCGTCGACGATCTTCAAGCGCGCGGCGCGCATCGCCGGCAGGAACCCGCCGACGAGCCCCATCACGAGCGAGAACACGAGCGTCTTCACGACGATCGCGGGCGTCAGCACGAAGCGGAACGACAGATCCGAGAAGGTCTGGAAGTTGGTCGTCGAGAACGACGCGAACTGCATCAGCGACGCGCACACGAGCCCCGCGACGCCGCCGACGAAGCCGAGCAGCAGCGCCTCCAGCAGGAACGCGACGAGCACGCTGGTGCGCTTGAAGCCGAGCGCGCGCAGCGTGCCGATCTCGGCCACGCGGTTCGCGACCGACGCATACATCGTGATCATCGCGCCGATCATCGCGGCGATCGAGAAGATCGTCGACAGCGTGATGCCGAGGATGTTGATGAAGGTCGACAGCGCCTTCGACTGGTCGCCGTAGAAGGTCTGCTCGCGCTTCGCCTCGTCGGTCAGCCGCGGGTCGACGTCGATGTCGGCCTTGAAGCGCGCGAAGCCGTCCGCGCTCGGGATGCGCAGCACCATCGACGAATAGCTGGTGCGCCGGAACGACTGCATCAGCTGGTCGACGTCGCCCCAGATCTCCGAATCGAAGCCGCTGCCGCCCGCATCGAAGATGCCGACGATGGTCCAGTCGCGCTGCGCGAAATGCAGGCGGTCGCCGAGCTGCGTGCCGCTGAAGCCTTTCGCGATCGCGCTGCCGACGACGATTTCCGACGAGCCGGGCGCGAACGGGCGGCCGGCCACGAGCTTCACGTGCGGACGCAGCGCGAGGCCGGCCGGCGATACGCCGCGGATCACGACGTTCGACGGCTTGCCGGTCGACGTCTTCACGAGCGAGATCAGCACAACGGCTTCCTTCGACACGAGCGGCCGGCCGTCGGGGCCGAGCGCGACGGCCGGGTGCATCTCGAGCGCGTTGGCCTGCTGATGGTCGATCGAACTCTGGATCTCGGTCTCGGCGCCCTTGCGGATCACCACCGCGTTGTCCGGTTCGCCGGTCGACACGAGCGTTTTCGTGAGCCCCGCATCGAGCATCTGCACCGTCGCGAACACGAAGATCACGAGCGCCATCCCGCCCGCGGTGAGCGCGGTGGTGAGGCGCCGGGTCCACAGGTTGCGCGCGATGTAGGTGAGCGGGATCGCCATGCGCGCCTCTAGCCGATCGCCCGCAGGCCTTCGACGACGCGCACGCGCGCGGCCTGCCACGCCGGCACGAGCGCGGCCGCGAGGCCGACCGCGACCGAGCACGCGGCCTGCAGCGCGATCGTCTCGGTCGACACCTTGAACACCGGGAAGATGCCGCCGGCCGCCTGCTTGAACAGGCTCGCGGCGGGCGGCGTCGCGAGGATGCCGAGCCCGCCGCCGGCCACCGCGATCACGACCGATTCGCCGAACACGATCAACGCGAGGAACCCGGGGCCGAAGCCGAGCGCCTTCAGCGTCGCGTATTCGGCCGTGCGCTCGCGGGCGCTCATCGCCATCGCGTTGGCCATCACGGCCATGATGATCAGAATCACCACGTACGACACCAGGCGGATCGCCGCGATGATCTGGTTCGACATCGCGACGAAGCCGAGCTGGAACGCCTGCTCGGTCTCGGTCAACGTTTCGGCGAGCGAGTTCCTGAACACCGCGTCGACGTTGCGCGCGATCGACGCGCCGTCGTCGGGGTTCGCGACGCCGAGCACGAACACGCCGACCTGGTCGGCCTGCCTCGGCGTGCGCTTGCGCACCGTCTCGTTCAGGTAATCCCAGTGGAACACCAGCTGGCGCGTGATCGTCGAATCGTCGCGGCCGTCGAGAATGCCGCGCACGACGAAATCCCACGTGCCCGGATAGATCGTGCCCTTCAGCGGAATCACGTCGCCGACCTTGAAGCCGAACTGCGTCGCGAGCTGGCGGCCGACGAGGCAGCCGCGGCGGTCGCGGTCGTAGTCGGCGCGCTGTTGCGCCGGCAGGATGAATTCCGGGTACAGGTCGAGATAGTTCTCCGACACCGCGAAGCTCGCGAAGAAGTTCTTCGGGTCGCGATAGATGCCGCCGAACCAGTTCGAGCGGACCACGGCCGTCACGCCGTCGACGCCGCGGATGCGGTTCTCGTAGCTGACCGGCAGCGGAAACACCAGCGAGATCGCGTTGCGCGTGACGAGCCGCCCGCTGGACGCGGCCGCCGCGCCCGCGTACCACGCGTCGACGACGGTGTGCAGCAGCCCGAACGCGAGCACTGCGATCGTGAGCCCGAGCACGGTCAAGAGCGTGCGCAGCCGGTGCCGCAACGCGTTGCGCGCGATCAGCTTCAGCACATACATCGCGCGCGCTCCCGCCGCCGGTCAGCCGGCGTGCCCATCGATCAGCTCCCCTTTTTCCAGATGGACGAGCGAGCGCGCGGCGCCGGCCGCATGCGCGTCGTGCGTCACCATGATGATCGTCTTGCCGAGTTCGGCGTTCATCCGCTGCAGCATCGCGAGCACGTCGGTGGCCGACGCGCGGTCGAGGTCGCCGGTCGGCTCGTCGGCGACGATCAGCACCGGATCCGTGATCAGCGCGCGCGCGATCGCGACGCGCTGCTGCTGGCCGCCCGACAGCTCGGACGGGTAATGGCTCGTGCGGTCGCCGAGATTCACCATGTCGAGCACCAGCTCGACGCGTTCGCGCCGCTCGCGGCGCGACAGGTGCGTGAGCATCAGCGGCAGCTCGACGTTCTCGAACGCGGTGAGCACGGGCATCAGGTTGTAGAACTGGAAGATGAAACCGACGTTCGCCGCACGCCATTCGGCCAGTTGCGCCTCGGCGAGTTGCGAGATGTCGAGGCCGCCGACGCGCAGCTCGCCGCTGTCCGGCCGGTCGATGCCGGCCACGAGGTTCAGCAGCGTGCTCTTGCCGGAGCCCGACGGCCCCATCAGCGCGACGAAATCGCCTTCGCCGATGTCGAGCGTGATGTCGGTCAGCACCGGCACGATCTGGTTGCCGCGCCGGTACGACTTCGCGACGTGGCTGAGCTCGACGAGGGGCGGCGGGGCGTCGTTCACGCGCGCTACTTCTTCGCGACGGTCACTTTCGCGCCGTCCTTCAGCTTCGCGTCCGGCGCGAGCACGACCGTGTCGCCCGGTTTCACGCCGCGCACCGCGACCAGCTCGCCGATCCGCATGCCGCGCGTCACGGCCACCGCGTGCGCGCTGTCGTCCTTCACGACGAACACGACCGGCCGGCCGTCGCGCTCGACCACCGCGCTCGCCTGCACGGCCGTCACCGGCTGCCGGTCCTGCGGCGTCGCGGGTTTCGACAGGAATGCGATCTTCGCGCTCATGTCGGGCAGCACGCGCTCGTCGCGGTCGACGAAGCGCACCTTCACGAGCACGGTGGCCTTCGAGCGGTCGACGGTCGGCACGATGCGCGACACGCGGCCCGCGAAGCGCATGTCCGGCAGCGCGTCGAGCTGGATCTCGCACGGCTGCTCGGCGCGGATTTTCGCGATGTTCGATTCGGCGACGTCGGCCTCGACCTCGAGCGTGTCCATGTCGGCGATCGTCACGACCGCGCCCTTGCTGTCCGACGCGGACGAGAACGGCGTGATGTTGTCGCCGACGTTCGCATGCTTCGCGAGCACGATGCCGTCGAACGGCGCGCGGATCACCGTCTGGTCGACCGCGACCTGCGCGGCCTGCGCGTTCGCTTCGGCCGACACGATCGCGGCCTGGTCGCTGGCGAGCGTCGCGCGCGCCTTGTTCACGCGGGCCGTGTCGGTGTCGAGCTGCGCGGCCGGCACCGCGCCCTTCGGCGCGAGCGCGGACGTGCGGCGCAATGCGATCTCGGCGTCCTTCAGTTCGGCCTGCGCGACGCCGAAGTTCGCGCGGGACACCTGCACCTGCGCGCGCGCCTGCGCAAGCGACGCTTGCACGTCGTTGCTTTCGAGCCGCGCGATGATCTCGTCCTTCTTCACGCGCGTGCCTTCGAGCACGCCGAGCCATTCGACGCGGCCCTGGCCCTTCGACGCGACCGCGGCCTTGCGCTGCGGCACGACGTAGCCGGTCGCATTGAGCTGCGTGTCGTTCTGGTACGGGTAGGCGGACGTGACGGACGTGGTGTCGACGGTCGGCCGGCCGGTGAGGGCGAGGCCGGCGACGATCGCGACGACGATCAGCGCGGCGGCGACCGCATAGCGCGCCCAGCGGTGCCGGCGCGGCACTGGGGCGATCGGACGCCGGTCGATTTTCAGTTTGTCCAGATTGTGGTCGGGCAATTTGAGCGCCTCGAGACGGCGGGGGTCGTGTGACCGGCCGCGATCCGGTTTCCGGGAAAGGGACGGATGGACGCCAGTATAAGCGTCGCTCCGGCGCCGCGCGAGCCGGTTTGCGGCGCCGTGCGGCGGCGGCCCGTCGGGCCGGCCGGCGCCGGCCGACAAGCCCGCCCCCGGGGAAACCCGAGGACGCAAGCAACGTGTCAACTTGCCGCGAAGCCGGTGCGTTATGGAACCAGTGCGTCAGGTTTTGTCGCGACGGCACGGCGCAAGCCGTGCCATGCGGCCTGGGGCTCCGATGCGAATGCCTCGCATCTTTAATTACCGGTACGTTTGATTTTTTCTCCGCTAAAGGAAGAACAATGAAGAAGACGCTCGCTTCGATCATCGCCGCAGCATTCGCTCTCGCATCGGTTTCGGCATTCGCACAGGCGTCCGCGCCGGCAGCCGACACGTCGGCCGCCGCTCCGGCACCGGCCAAGAAGGATCACAGCAAGCCGAAGCACCAGCTGAAGCACCACGGTTCGAAGAAGGGCCAGGCGAAGGCTGCAGCCGCATCGGCCGCCGGCACGAACGACGCAGGCACGCAGAACTAAGCGGTTCGCCGCCACGGCCGGCGTTGCCGGCCATCGGTCGGCCAGCCCCGCATGCTTCGGCATGCGGGGTTTTGTTTTTTTCAGGCACCGGATTCACCCGGTTCGTCGGCCCGGACGGGCGGCGGCGCGCGCATCGCGTCGACCACCGCGCGCATGCGCCGCCAGTGCGAGCCTTCCCAGAACACGCGCCGGCACACGTCGCACGCGGCGAAGCGCCGGTGCCGCAGCCGGACGCCGGCCGGCACGCGCGGTGCGGCGGCGGCTGCATCGAGCGGATGCAGCGGCGCGTTGCAGCGCAGGCACAGCCGGAACGGTCGCATGTGCGGCGCGAGATCGAGCCGCTCGAACAGCTCGTGCAACTGGTCGGCCGGCCGCTGCGCATGCAGGTAGCAGCCGCGCACGACCGCACGCCGCTTGAGCAGCTCGCGGTCGCGCGTCAGCACGATCCGGTTCTCCCGCTCGGCGAGCGCCGCGAGTTCGTCGTCGCGGTAGTGGTTGTCGTAGCAGGTGTCGAACCCGGCGAGGCGCAGCAGTTGCGCGAGGCCGCCGAGATGCGCGTCGGCGACGAAGCGCCATGCCGCCGGTGGCGGCCCCGTTGCACCGTTGGCCACCGGCCCGGCGCGTTCGGGCAGGACTTCGACACGGTCGCCGTCGTCGAGCGGCCGGTCGAGTGCGGCCGGCGCGTCGTTCACGTACAGCCGGCCGATTTCGGTGTGCGGGACGCCGAGCGCCTCGATCGCATGCTTGACCGTCGCGTCGCGGGCGCATGCGTGCGCGAACGCCCGGTCGCGCTGCGGGCGCGCGAGAAAGGCGTTCAGTTCGCCGTGAAAGCGGAAGGTCGCGGTCGCCATCCGTGCAGTATCGCACCGCGCCCGGCCGGCGGCAGGCGCTGCAGACCGCCGGCATCTGTGTTTAACTCGCGGCTTCACGGAGCGAAGGAGCAGGACATGGATCTCGGGTTTATCGGGCTGGGCGAAATGGGGCAGGCGATCGCGACGAACCTGCTGAAGGCGGGTCACACGGTGCGGGTCTGGAACCGGTCGCGCGAGCGGGCCGAGCCGCTCGCGGCATTCGGCGCGCAGATCGTCGACACGCCGGCCGACGCGTTTCGCGGCGACGCCGTGTTCTCGATGCTCGGCGACGATGCGGCCGCGCGCGCGGTGTTCGACGATGCGCTGCTGGCCCAGGCGCCCCGTGGGCTGATCCACGTGAACATGGCGACCGTGTCGGTCGCGCTCGCCGAATCGCTCGCGCACGCGCATGCGTCGCGCGGCATCGACTATGTCGCCGCGCCGGTGATGGGCCGGCCCGACGTCGCGGCCGCCGCGCGCCTGACCATCATGGCCGGCGGCCCGGCCGAGGCGATCGACCGCGTGCAGCCGCTGTTCGACGCGATCGGCCAGAAGACCTGGCGCTTCGGCTCGCTGCCGCAGCACGCGAACGTCGCGAAGATCGCCGCGAACTTCACGCTCGCGTCGGCGATCGAGACGCTCGGCGAGGCGTCGGCGCTGCTCGGCGCGCACGGCGTCGCGATGCGCGATTTCCTCGACGTGATCACCAGCAGCGTGTTTCCGGGGCCTGTCTACGAAGGCTACGGGGCGATGATCGCCGAGCGGCGCTACGAGCCCGCGCGCTTCAAGGCGCGGCTCGGGCTGAAGGACGTCCGGCTCGCGCTGGAGGCGGGCGACGCGACGTCGGTGCCGCTGCCGGTGGCGAGCGTCGTGCGCGACAGCCTGCTCGACGCGCTCGCGCACGGCGGCGGCGACCAGGATTTCGCGGTGCTCGGCGAGGCCGCGCTGCGCCGCGCCGGCCGCTGACCCGCGACAGGAACGCGGTGCGCACGGCATAATCGACCGTCCGGTTTTCCTCCATTCATTTCAGGCAGAGGCAGTCATGAATTTGCATACGTGGTGGCTTTTCGTGGCGACGGTGTTCGTCGTGTCGGCGATTCCGGGCCCGAACATGCTGCTCGTGATGACGCACGGCGCGCGGCACGGGCTGCGGCGCTCGTCCGCGACGATGGCCGGCTGCCTGAGCGCGCTGGTGCTGATGCTCGCGGTATCCGCGGCGGGCCTCGGCGCGGTGCTCGAGGCATGGCCGGCGATGTTCAATGCGTTGCGCTTCGCGGGCGCGGCCTACCTGATCTATCTCGGCGTGAAGGCATGGCGCGCCCGCGTGGACGACACGCCGGCGGCCGACGTCGATGCCGTGTCGCACGGGGCGTCGGTGTCGCGCGCGGTGCTGTTCCGCAATGGCTTCCTGGTCGCGGGCAGCAACCCGAAGGCGATCCTGTTCGCGGCCGCGCTGCTGCCGCAGTTCATCAACGCGGCCGAGCCGACGCTGCCGCAGTTCGGCATCCTCGTCGTCACGTTCGCGGTGATCGAGGTGAGCTGGTATCTCGTCTACGCGTCGTTCGGCACGCGTATCGGCGCCACGTTGAAGAGCCAGAGCGTCGCGAAGGTGTTCAACCGGCTGACGGGCGGGCTGTTCGTCGGCTTCGGCGCGATGATGGCGCTGGTCCGTCACTGATTTCCGGCCGGCTCCGGCGTACCGAACGCCCCGTCCCTTGCAAGAGGGCGGGGCGTTCGGCTTTTGGAAGCCGCTTCACCGCGTTGCCTGCTCACGCACGCGGCCGATCCAGCGCCGCCGCGCCGGCCCCGCGTCCAGCCACCAGCCCGAACACGGCCGTCGCGCCCGCGAACGCGAACCCGACACCGCATACCGCGCTCCAGCCGCCCCATGCCCATGCACTGCCCGCGAGCGCCGCACCCAGCGCGCCGCCGCAGAAGAACAGCCCGACGAATAGCCCGTTCAGGCGTCCGCGCGCGGCCGGGTTCAGCAGGTTGATCTCGCGGCGGCCGATCGTCTGGTCGACGATGACACCCGCATCGAGCAGCGCCGCGCCGCCGGCCAGCAGCGCGAGCGCGACGCCGCGATGCGCATGCGCATCGAAGCCGAACCAGCCGGCGCCGGCGACGCCGAGCACGACGAGCGCCGCGAGCATCGTGCCGTGCGCGAGCCGCTGCGCGGCCGGGCCGTGGCCGCGGTCGCCCGCGCGGCCGGCGAGCGGCGTGACGATCGCGCCGCTCGCGCCGGCGAACGCGAACAGCGCAATGCCGTGCAGGTCGAGCGCGAACGGCGGCTGCGCGAGCCGCAGCCCGACGGCGGTCCAGAACGCGCTGAACGCGGCCATCGCGAGCGCGGCCGACAGCGCATGCCGGCGCAGCACCGGCTCGTCGGCGAGCAGGCGCCCCATCGACGCGAGCAACGCGCGGTAGCCGGCCGTGATCGACGGCGTGCGCGCCGGCAGGCGCAGCGCGAGCACGACGGCGATCGCCGCGTTCGCGAGCGCGGCCAGCAGATAAAACGCGCGCCAGCCGGCCGACCCGGCGATCAGGCTCGCGAGCGGCCGCGACAGCAGGATCCCGAGCATCAGCCCGCTCATCACGTTGCCGACCGCGCGGCCGCGCTGCGCTTCGGGCGCCATCGACGCGGCCATCGGCACCAGCATCTGGATCACGCTCGACGCGGCGCCGGCCACGAGCGTCGCGAGCAGGAACACGGTGCCCGACTGCGTGAACGCGGGCAGCGCGAGCGCCGCCGCGCAGACGGCGAGCGTCGCGACGATCAGCCGGCGGTTCTCGAGCAGGTCGACCAGCGGCACGAGCAACGCGAGTCCGGCCGCGTAGCCGAGTTGCGGCAGCATCGCGACGAGGCCGGCGAGACTGGGCGGCAGGTGCAGGTCCGCGCTGATCGGGCCGGTCAGCGGTTGCGCGGCGAACAGGTCCATCACGATCACGCCGACCGTCGCGGCGAAGAACAGCGTCATGCCGGTGCTCAGCACGGGCGGCGCGGCGACGGACGGGGAAACCGGGGCGGAGCAACGGTGGGCAGGGCCGTTCATCGGAAGCCTGGGAGGGAGATCGAAGGAACTCCCATCGTAGGGGCCCGATGTTTATGCGACAATTGAAATATGTCTAACATGATTATGCGAGTTTGTTTTGAATACGCGTGATCTCCAGGCGTTCGTCGCGGTCGTCGACAGCGGGTCGATGGTCGCCGCGGCCGCGAAGCTCCACCTGACGCAGCCGGGCCTGACGCGGCGCGTGCAGAACCTCGAAACGCTGCTCGGCGTGCCGCTGCTCGAACGGCAGAGCAAGCCGCTGAAGCCGACCGCGGCCGGGCGCGACGTCTACGCGCTCGCGCGCAACGTGCTCGGCGCGGTCGACGAGTTGATGGCGGCGGGCGCGCCGGACAGCGAGCCGTCGGGCGAGCTGCGCATCGGCGTGCCGCCGTTCCTGTCCGAGCTCGCGCTGGAGCGGCCGATCGACCGGCTGCGCGATGCATTCCCGCGCCTCACGCTGCGCGTGACGGCCGGCTGGTCGCCTGCGCTGGTGCAGGGCATCGAGCGCGGCGCGCTCGACGTCGCCACCGCGATGGTGCCGGCGAGCGCGACGCTGCCCGACGCGCTGACCGCGACGCTGCTCGCCACGCAGCCGACGGTGCTCGTCGCCGCGCGCGATTTCCCGCTGCCGGACGGCCCGCTGTCGCTCGACACGCTGTCGGGTTTTCCGTGGGTGCTGAGCCAGGACGGCTGCGGAATGCGCTCGGCGCTGAGCCGCGCGCTCGGCGCGGCCGGGCTGCCGTTCGACGTCGCGGTCGAGGCCTTCGGCTCGGAGCTGCAGTTGTCGCTCGTCGCGCGCGGCGCCGGCATCGGCATCGCGCCGCCGAACGCGCTGGCGCGCAGTGCGCATCGCGATGCGCTGCGGATCGTGGAAACGGCGGGGCTGGAAACGCGAATCAACGTGTGGATCGTGCACGGCGCGTTACCGGGCCGGCTGATGCGGCCGGTCGCGCTGCTGCGCGACGCGCTGGGCGAGGTGCTCGAGCGGGAGAACGGAACGGGGTCAGGTGCCGTTACGGCGGACTAGAGGCCGCATTCGAGGGAAAATCCTTATTTTCTCTACGGAAATGTTGCATTGCGGAAACCGATTCGATATCATTGGAACTGTCTCCTCCATGTCTCCTCTGATATGGATTCAGCCCGCCACTTAGGCGGGCTTTTTTTTGCGTGCGATTTTGTCGCGGCGCTTCCGTTGCCGGCTGTCGCCGCGCTCAGAACTTGTACGTCATCCCGACGTAGCTGATGATCGGGTCCGCCTTCAGGTCCGATTTCGACTCGGCGAGCACCGAGCCGTCGGCCGCCTTGATCGTCACCGTCGACGTCGTCTTCAGCGGGATGTAGGTGACCGACGCCACCAGCCCGAAGTGTTCCGTCATGTTGTACTGCAGGCCCGCGTTGAACACCGGCTGCCAGGACGACGACGCCTTCGCTTCCACCGAGGTCGTGCCCGGCTTGCCCGCGCCCGCCGCGAGAATCGCGCCGAGGTTGTCCTGCGTCTGCTTGATGAAGTTCGTGTTGAGCTGCAGGTCGCTGAACCAGTTGTACGACACGCCGAGGCCGAGGAACGGCCGGAACTTCGCGGTGGCCTGCCCGAAGTAGTACTGCAGGATCACCGCGGGGCTCCACTGCCGCACGCTCTTCACGATCGGGTTGACCGAGCCCAGCCCGATGTTCTGCGTGCCGAGCGCGCCGGCCGGGCCGGGCGGCTTGATCGTGCCCTGGCCCGACACCTTGAATACCGGCGGCACGCCGGCCACCGACGTGACCGCGATGTGGTCGGTCAGGAAGTGGCTGACCGTCAGGCCGACGGTGTCCGCGCCGCTCGTGTGCAGCCCGGTGCCCGGTGACGTGAACGACGGCGGCAGCCGCAGCGGCGTGTTGATCGGCGTCGGCGCGACGTTGGTCGTCATCGGCGTGCTGCTCTGCTGCGGCATGATGTGGAACCAGCCCAGCGTGACGACGTTGCTGCCGGCGCTCTGCGCGTGCGCCGCGAGCGGCGCCACGGCGGCGGCGCCGGCCGCCGCGCAGAGAAGGGTTTTCTTCATCACGGCTTTTCCCTCCGCTTACTGGACGAATGCGCCGATCGTGAAATACGGCGTCGATCCCGCGTTGTCGAGGAAACCGAACACGCCACCCGTGAAGATGAACTTGCCGGTCGGCGACGTGCTGCCCGAACCCGTGTGGATCGTCGTGACCGTGCCCGGCACCTTCTGCGTGTAGTCGAGATCGAGCGCGGTCGCGAGCGACGCCTGCGACGGCTGGAACGGATCGAGCAGCGTGGCCTGCTTGTCGATCAGCGCGGTGGTCCGGTAGTCGAACTGGCTGTCGACGCCGATGTACTCGCCGTTCTGCGAACCGGCCGCCACCGCCGTCTGCGGCGCGAGGATCGAGATGCTCGATTCGTCGTCGGCGGTCAGGCCCGGCACGCCGTTGCTGTCCGGTGTCGGGTTCGGGTTCGCGACACCCGTGCGCACGAGGATCGGCACGAGCTGGTTGCGCAGCTTGCCGACGATCATGAAGCCCTTGCCCTGCGGCGTGGCCGACAGCGTCGGCTTCAGCTGGCTCCGGTAGTTGTTCGACTGGAACGCGCCGCTGCCGTCGGCCGACTGCACGAAGTTCGTGCCTTGCTGCACGCACGCGCCGCCCGCGAACTGGCCCGTCGTGTCGCACTTGGTCCACGTGCCGTCCGCGTTGATCGTCACCTTCGCGTCGATCGACGCCGGCGCGAATTTCTGCGATGGCACTTCGCCGAAGCCGATGTGGCTGTACGTGCCCGCGACCTTCGTGATGTCGGTTTCGATCGACGAGAAGCCGATGAACGGGTAGTACGGGAATTTCGTGTCGGGCACCGCCGCCTGGCCGAGCACGCCGTCGAACTGGATCTCCTTGCCGGGAATCGTGCCGCCCGCGACGCCGAAGCCGACGAAGATGCGCGCCGGACGCGACGCGTCGAGGCTCGCGCCGTTCAGGCGGAACGCGCACTGGTTCAGCTTGTTGGTCGGCAGCAGCGTTTCCTGCGTGAGCGTGCCGCTGTCGACGGTGCCCGCGCGGGTCGGCACGACGGTGCCGGTCTTTTGCGGCACCGGCGATTCGACATAGGTGACCTGCCAGGTCATCTTGGTCGTGTCGAGCTGCACCTTCGCGAGTTCGCCGCTGCCCGCGCCGCCCGTGAACACGGTGTTGTAGTCGAGCGTGGCCGGGCAAAGCCGGTCTTCGACGAGCGGGGGCGGATTGTCGCTGCCGCCGCCGCAAGCCGAAAGAAGGGGGGCGGCAAGGGCCGCCGCCAGAATGAGGTTGCGCTTCATGTTGCTCCTCCAGATTTGTCTTTGTGCGGCGGCCAGCTCCCTGTCGGCCGCTTCTGTTGGTCGTGCTCGTCCTGCTTGCGCCGTGCCGAGCGCCTTCGTGCCTTCCCTGCAATGCGCGGCGGCGGGCCGGCCGCCGCGTCCTCGATCGCTACTTGCTGATCTGCGCGCCCACGCCGAAGTACGGGGTCGACGACGTCGTCGAATTCGCCGACGTCGGCGTGACGCCGCCGTTCACCGTGCCCTGGATCAGCGCCGCATACAGGCCGCCCGTCGCGATCACCACGCCCGATGCGGACGGGTAGCTCGCGCCGCTCGGCGGGGTAGTCTTCGCGTTCAGCAGGCCCGGCGTCGCCTGGCCGTAGTCGAGCGTGAAGCCGTCTTCCTCGGCCTGCGTGGACGGGTTGATGAACGACGCGTTGCTGCCGCGGATCAGCGCAGCCGTGTACTTGAAGTTCGAGTCCGCGCCCGCGTAGCCGCCGTCGATCGCGCCCGACGTGATCGCCGTCGCCGCGCCGAGCACCGCGATGCCCGATTCGTCGTCGACCTTTGCGTCGGTGTGCAACGGCGGCGTGCCGAGGTTCACGTAGCCGGTGCGCACGATCACCGGCACCGTCGCGCCGTTGAGCTGGCCGATCACCATGTGCGCGGTGGCCGACTTGCCGGTCGCGCCGATCAGGGGCAGCTTCGTTTGCGGCAGGATCTGCGGTGCCTGGGTGCTGTCGAAGTAGCCGCCGTTCGCGCTCGTCTTCCATGGATCGCCGGTGGTCTGGCAGCCGCCCGAACCGCTCGACGTGCACGCGCCGTTCGCATCGAACGTCTCGCTGGAGTTGATGCCCTTCGTTGCATAGTTGCCCGACGGCACGAGGTGATAGAGCAGCGCGTTGTACGTGCCCGGCAGCTTCGTGAGGTCGGTCGTCGTGTTCGCGAAGCCGAGGAACGGGTAGAAGTCGAAGTGGCGATTGGGCACCTGGCCGACGTTCTGGAATACGGGGAGGCCGATCACGCTGATCGTCAGCCCGTCGTACTGAACCGTCGCGCCGGGAATGCCACCGCCCGCCACGCCCATGCCGACCAGCAGCATCGGCGGGTTCGCCTGGTTGAAGTCGGCGGCCGTCGAATAGGTCGAACCGTCCGGCGCGGTGCCGGTGCCCGGCGTGAGGACGAACGCGCAGCGCGTCTGCTCGGCGGTCGGCAGCGTGCCGGTCGGCGGATGGACGACCTTGCCGGTGATCGTCGTGCCGGCGCGGCTCGGCGTGACGGTGCCCGTCTTCAGCGGAATCGGCGATTCGAGCCACTTGAGCGTGTACGTCATCGCGACCGCGTCGATGTTGACGCTGACGATCTCGCCGCTGCCCGCGCCGCCGAGATACGTGCTCTTCACGATATCCGCGTTGGCCGGGCACAGTGCGCCGTTGATCGGCTGCGAAGGCGGCGGCCCTTGCGTGCCGCAGTTCGAGCCGGAACATTGGGGCGCATCGATCGGCGCGAGCGCGCCGCCAGAGTCCCCCCCACCACATGCAACCAGGAAAGGGGCAATGGCAAAGGCCGTTGCCACCCCCTTCGATAAGGCGTGCGACATGCCGCTGTCTCCAATCGTTTAATTGTGCGAGCTAATGTCGCTGCCTGGATTTTTGCTGTCAATTGATGAACCCGTCTAAAAAAGGCGATTGAAACGGGATCGGTGATTTGAATCCTTGCCCGATAAGGCGGTTGGTAAGAATTAAAACGCGCGGCGGGCCGTCGAAAGCTGCCGGAGTGGGGGCTGCGCGACGCCTGGCACGCTCGCGCCGCGCCTTCCTGCGTATAACGGCAGCGTTTAAATCGACGGTATCCGGTTTATCCCTATTCGGGATTGACTGGATAAAGAACGGGCTGGATTAATTCACTGGTAATCGCGCAATGGAAAGCTTGTAAATATTTGTAAATGCGCGATCCGGTGTTTTTATATATTGCCTGATACGGGTAAATAAAAAGCCGGCCAGTGGCCGGCTTTGCATGGCATGCGATGCTGAATCAGCGTTTGAGACCGGCGTCCTCGGCCGCGCCGATGTTGAGGTTCATGCACTGGATCGCGGCGCCCGACGCGCCCTTGCCGAGGTTGTCGAGGCGCGCGACCGTGACGAAGCGCTCCGCGTTGCCGAACACGAACAGGTCGACGCGGTTCGTGTCGTTGTTCGCCTGCACGTCGAAGAAGCCGCTGTCGAGGTTCGCATCCGCGTCGAACGGTGCGACGCGCACGAACGCTTCGTCCGCGTAGTACTCGGCGAACACGCGCTGCACGTCCTGCGGCGTCGCGCGCTTCGCGAGCTGCCCGGGCGTGAAGTAGGTCGTCACCGCGAGGCCTTTCAGGAACGGGCCGACGATCGGCGTGAAGATCGGTGCGTTCGCGAGGCCGGTGTGCGCGGCCATTTCGGGCAGGTGCTTGTGCGCGAGGCCGAGCGCATACGGGCGCGGGCTCGCGAGCTTGCCGCCCGGCGCGGCGCTTTCGTACTCGGCGATCATCGACTTGCCGCCGCCGCTGTAGCCGGTGATCGAGTAGCTGTGCGCGGCGAACGTCGGCGCGACGATGCCCGCATCGACGAGCGGCCGCATCGCGAGCACGAACGCCGATGCGTGGCAGCCGGGCACCGCGATGCGCTTCGACGTACGAATCTTCTCGCGCTGCGCGCGGGTCAGCTCGGGCAGGCCGTAGGCCCAGTCGGCATGGGTGCGGAACGCGGTGCTCGCGTCGATCAGCGTGGTGTTCGGGTTCTCGACGAGCGACGCGGATTCGCGCGACGCGACGTCCGGCAGGCACAGGAACGTGACGTCGGACGCGTTGATCAGGCGACGGCGCTCGTCGACGTCCTTGCGCTTCGCTTCATCGATGCGCAGGATCTCGATGTCGCTGCGTGCCGACAGGTATTCGAAGATCTTGAGGCCGGTCGTGCCTTCCTGGCCGTCGACAAAAACTTTGGTGCTCATTTCGCTCTCACTGAATGAAACGGGAGCCGCGGCGCCCTGAAACCGCCATTTTAAGACGTCATCCGGCGGGCCTGTACCGCACGGGGCGAAAAAAAGACGGCCCGCGGGCCGTCTTGTGTCCCTTTGGCGCACCCCCACGCTGCGCGGCCATGCCAGCGGCCGGTGCGAGCGGGCGGGTGCCCCGGGCGCGCTCAGCGGCCGCCGGCCACCCAGCGCGCCGTCGCTTCGGCGACGCGCCGGCCGAACGCCTTCGCGGTATCGAGGTCGCCGGGCAGCGGGCCCTCGTCGGGCGTCGCGTCCGCCGGCGACTGCGCGAGCAGGCCCGTGAAGCCGCCGACGTAGTTGATGTCGTTGCGCGTGGCCGCCTTCGAGTTGGCCGGCATCATGCCCGTGCCGACCCACACCATCCCATGTTGCATCGCCAGCGTGACGAAATACTGAATCGTCGAGAACTTGTCGCCGTTCATCGTCGCGGAGTTCGTGAAGCCCGCGGCGATCTTGTCCTTCCATTTCTGCGTAAACCACGGTTTCGAGGTCGCGTCGGCGAATTGCTTGAACTGCGCGGACGGGCCGCCCATGTAGGTCGGCGCGCCGAAGACGATCGCGTCCGCCGCGTCGAGCGCGGCCCAGCCCGCGTCGTCGAGCTCGCCGACGGCGAGGAGGCGTGCGGCGGCGCCGGCATCCTGCGCACCGGCGTGCACGGCCTCGGCCAGTTTCTGCGTGTGACCGTAGCCGCTGTGATAGACGATGACGATGTTCGACATGAAGCGTTCTCCGGAAAGGGACGGGAACGGCGGCCCGCAGGCTCGCCGCGACACGCGCCGCAGTTGGGCGGCGCGACGGATGCGCGGCGGGATGCCGCGACCGGTGCAGCCGAGTCTAGCAAGCCGAAATGACCGGAAGAAAGCGCGCAGGCCGCGCACAGAAATTCGCGGGCGCGGGCAATCGCGACCGCCACGGGCGGCGGCGCGCGCTTACCTACTGCCCGTAAGTGACCGTGAGTCGCGCGGTGCCGATCGCGAGCGTGCCGATCTCGTGCTCGAACATCGGCGCGGGGCGGCCTTGCGAGATACGCAGGTCGGTGCCTTTCAGCGCGTAGACGGTGATCACGTAGCGATGCGGTTTGCCGGGCGGTGGGCACGGGCCGCCGTAGCCGTCGATTCCGAAGTCGTTGCGCGCCTCGCTCGCGCCGATGCGGCGCAGGAAGCCGGACGCGCTCGCATCGGCCGGCAGGCTCGTGACGGTCGCCGGGATGCCCGCGACGGCCCAGTGCCACCAGCCGTGCCCCGGCGCGTCGGGATCGAAGATCGTGACCGCGTAGCCGCGCGTGCCCGGCGGCGGGTTGTGCCATGCGAGTTGCGGCGAGCGGTTCGCGCCCTTGCAGTCGCCGCGGTCGAACACGTTCGCGGGCCGCACGCGGGCGCCCGCCGTCAGGTCGTCGCTCGTCACGGTGAACGGGCCTTCCGCATGCGCGGGCAGCGCCGCGAAGACGGCGGCGCACAGGAGGGCGGAGAAACGGAGCGGAGAAGGGCGACCCGATGGCGCAGGCGGAGTGATCCGGCGATCCACACGCATATGGCGCTTCTCCCGTCACGTGGGCCGGGCCGAGGCTCCCGGCATTGTTGGCGTTGTATGTTGCCCGCGCAGCTGAGGGCGGCGATGGATCAAGTCTAGCATTAGGGTTCGATGAGCGACGCACACCGGCGCCCGCGATTGCGCGCAGTCGGCGCGCAACGCGACGGACGAAAAAAAACCGCCTGCGATGAAGCCGGCGGCTCGTTCAGCCAGTGCGCCGGCATGCATGCCGGCGGGGCGTCATTCCTTCGGGGCCGTCGCGCCGCCGTGCGCCGCCGACCATTCGGCCGGTGCGTGCAGGAATTTCTCGACTTCGTCGAGCGTCTTCGTCTCGAAGTAGCCCGACGCCTTCGCGACGCGCAGCACGTCCCACCACGTCGCGAGCGCGTGCAGGTCGACGTCGATGTCCTTCAGGACCGACACGCTTTCCTTGAAGATGTTGTAGTGGAACAGCACGAAGCAGTGGTTCACCGTCGCGCCCGCGGTGCGCAGCGCGTTGACGAAGTTGATCTTGCTGCGGCTGTCGGTGGTCAGGTCTTCCACCAGCAGCACGCGCGAGCCTTCCTCGAGATGGCCTTCGATCTGCGCATTGCGGCCGAAACCCTTCGGCTTTTTGCGCACGTACTGCATCGGCACCATCATCCGGTCCGCGATCCATGCCGCGAACGGGATGCCGGCCGTCTCGCCGCCCGCCACCGCGTCGATCTGCTCGAAGCCGATGTCGCGCGTGATCGTCGTTTCCGCCATTTCCATCAGCGCACGGCGCACGCGCGGATACGAGATCAGCTTGCGGCAGTCGATATAGACGGGGCTTGCCCAGCCGGACGTGAAGATGAACGGTTTTTCGGCATTGAAGTGCACCGCCTGCACTTCGAGCAGGATTTTGGCGGTCGTATCCGAGATCGACTGACGATCGTAGCCTGTCATGGGCATTCCTTGGGTGATGAGCGAGGAGCGGGCGCGGGCCCGGTGGCGCAGCAAGGGGAACCTGCCCGAAGGGCCGGGGTGCGATCGGCGGGCCGATCGCATCGCTGCGCGCGTAGCCCGCTATTTTACCCGATTCAGGCAGGTTTTCGGCGGAATTCGCGCGGGTTCGCTGCCCGGCTCACCACCGGCGAAACAAACGGGGGTAGACCATCCCGGCGCTGATGCCGGAGATGCGGCGTCGCAGCAACGGACGTCATTTAGGGGGTGTACACTAGGCGACCCTTAGAAATCGTTCAGTACTTTGTACTTTCCTCTTGCCATCCGCCAAGGTTCGATGGCGTGCCGATCCGGTGCGTCGCGGGCCGTCTCGCAGTCGACCATCCCCTCGATTCAAGCAGACGCGGCCGAAGGTGCTGTGTACTGAGTCGTCAATATTCCGCATGTCTCTCGCAGGTCAATCATGGACGAACAACTGAAGCAGGCCGCTCTCGCTTATCACCTGAACCCGAAACCCGGCAAGATTTCGGTCACCCCGACCAAGCCGCTGTCGAACCAGCTCGATCTGTCGCTCGCGTATTCGCCGGGCGTCGCCGCCGCGTGCGAGGCGATCCACGCCGATCCGCTCGACGCGCAGAAGTACACGTCGCGCGGCAACCTCGTCGGGGTCATCACGAACGGCACCGCCGTGCTGGGTCTCGGCAACATCGGCCCGCTGGCCGCGAAGCCGGTGATGGAAGGCAAGGGCTGCCTCTTCAAGAAATTCGCGGGCATCGACGTGTTCGACATCGAACTGTCGGAGTCGGACCCCGACAAGCTCGTCGAGGCGATCGCGATGCTCGAGCCGACGCTCGGCGGCATCAACCTCGAGGACATCAAGGCGCCGGAATGCTTCTACATCGAGCAGAAGCTGCGCGAGCGAATGAAGATTCCGGTCTTCCACGATGACCAGCACGGCACCGCGATCATCGCGTCGGCCGCGATCCTGAACGGCCTGAAGGTCGTCGGCAAGAAGCTGTCGGAAGTGAAGCTCGTGTGTTCGGGCGCGGGCGCGGCGGCGATCGCGTGTCTGGACCTGCTGGTGAATCTCGGCCTGACGAAGTCGAACATCCTCGTCGCCGATTCGAAGGGCGTGATCTACGAAGGGCGCGGCAACCTCGATCCGTCGAAGCAGCGCTATGCGGCCAACACCGACGCGCGCACGCTCGCCGACGCGATCGTCGGCGCGGACGTGTTCCTCGGCTGCTCGAGCGCGGGCGTGCTGAAGCAGGACATGGTCAAGACGATGGGCGACAAGCCGCTGATCCTGGCGCTCGCGAACCCGGAACCGGAAATCCGCCCGGAAGACGCGAAGGCCGTGCGCCCGGACGCGATCGTCGCGACCGGCCGTTCGGACTACCCGAACCAGGTCAACAACGTGCTGTGCTTCCCGTTCATCTTCCGCGGCGCGCTCGACGTCGGCGCGACCACGATCACGGAAGAAATGAAGCTCGCGTGCGTGCGCGCGATCGCCGAGCTGGCGGAGGAAACCGACCAGAGCGAGGAAGTCGCGAAGGCGTATGAAGGCCATTCGCTCGAATTCGGGCCGGACTACCTGATCCCGAAGCCGTTCGACCCGCGCCTGATCATCAAGATCGCGCCGGCCGTCGCGCAAGCCGCGATGGATTCGGGCGTCGCGACGCGCCCGATCCAGGACATGGACGCGTACCGCGAGCAGCTCGGCGCGACCGTCTACCGCACCGGCATGGTGATGCGCCCGGTGTTCGCGGCGGCGAAGCAGAAAGAGGCCCGCATCGTGTTCGCCGAAGGCGAGGACGAGCGCGTGCTGCGCGCCGCGCAGTTCGTGCTGCTGGAAAAGATCGCGAAGCCGATCATCGTCGGCCGTCCGTCGGTCGTCGACATGCGCTTGCAGAAGATCGGCTCGAAGCTGAAGGCCGGCGTCGATTTCGAAATCGTCGATCCGGAAGACGATGCGCGCTACCACCGCTACTGGCAGGCGTATCAGGAGATCGGCGCGCGCGACGGCGTGACGCCGGAAGTCGCGAAGGCCGCGATGCGCAAGTTCAACACGCTGATCGGCGCGATGCTCGTGCATCTGGGCGATGCGGACGGGATGATCTGCGGGATGATCGACACGTTCCACAGCCACCTGAAGTTCATCGAGCAGGTACTGGGCCGCGCGAAGGGCGCCGAGCACTTCGCCGCGATGAACCTGCTGATGCTGCCGGGCCGCAACCTGTTCGTGTGCGACACGTACGTGAACGAGCTGCCGAGCGCCGACCAGCTCGCCGACATGACGATCCAGGCCGCGGCCGAGATCGAGCGCTTCGGCATCGCGCCGAAGGCCGCGCTGCTGTCGAACTCGAACTTCGGCAGCGCGCCGTCGGCGTCGTCGCGCCGGATGGCCGAGGCCCGCAAGCTGATCGTCGAGCGTGCGCCGAACCTCGAAGTCGACGGCGAAATGCACGGCGACGCGGCGCTGTCGGAACTGATCCGCAAGCAGGCGTTCCCGGGCACGACGCTGTCGGGTGAAGCGAACCTGCTGATCATGCCGAACGTCGAAGCGGCGAACATCGCGTACAACCTGCTGAAGATGGTCGGCGGCGAAGGCGTGACGGTCGGCCCGTTCCTGCTCGGCGCCGCCAAGCCGGTCCACATCCTGACGCCGGCCGCGACCGTGCGCCGGATCATCAACATGACGGCCGTTGCCGCCGCGAACGTGAACACGAAGTAAGCTCACGCCCGCGTGTGCCGCGCGTCAGGCGCGGCGCAATGAAAAACGCCACGGAACCTGGGTTCCGTGGCGTTTTTTTTGCGTGAACCGCGACGGGCGGCGGCGCGGGCGGGCGTTCCTGCTTCGAACGCCGCGCCGCGACCGCGCGTTACGCGACCTGCTGGTGCGACTGGCCGCCTGCCGGCGAACGCCACTTCGCGAGCAGCGTGTCCCACTTCTGGCGTACCGCGCGCAGGTTGTTCTCCTTCACGTGGCCGTAGCCCCGAATGCCGTTGGGCAGCATCGCGAGTTCGAGCGCGAGCGGCCGGTTGGCCGCGTTCAGCCTCGCCAGCACCTCGCCGATCAGCGCTTCGTACTCGCCGATCAGCGCGCGCTCGGTGCGGCGCTCCGCGGTGCGGCCGAACGGATCGAGCGCCGTGCCGCGCAGGAACTTCGCCTTCGCGAGCAGCCGGAACGCCGACATCATCCACGGGCCGTACGCCTTCTTCACGAGATGGCCGTGGGCGTCCGTCTTCGCGAACAGCGGCGGCGCGAGGTGGAATTTCAGCTTCCAGTCGCCTTCGAACTGCGCGCGCAGGCGCGCGAGGAACGCGGGGTCGGACTGCAGCCGCGCGACCTCGTACTCGTCCTTGTACGCCATCAGCTTGAACAGGTTGCGCGCGACCGCTTCGGTCAGCGGTTCCTGCACCGTGTCGCCGTCCGCCAGTGCGCGCTCGGTGGCGCGCACCTTGTCGACGAACGCCGCATAGCGCGACGCGTACGCGGCGTTCTGGTACGCGGTGAGGAACTCCACGCGCTTCGCGATCAGCGCGTCGACCGCCTTCTTCGTGTGCAGCGAGATCACCGTGGCGCCTTGCGCGGGCCGGGCGTCGCCGGCCGCCGCCTGCTTCACGCTGGCCAGGTCGTACGCGGCGCGGCGGCCCCAGTCGAACGCCGCGCGGTTCTTGTCGACCGACACGGCGTTCAGCTCGATCGCGCGTTCGAGCGACGCGAGCGTCAACGGCAGCCAGCCCTTCTGCCATGCGTAGCCGAGCACGAACGGGTTCGTGTAGATCGCGTCGCCGAGCAGCGCGACCGCGAAGCGGTTCGCGTCGATGAAGTCGACCGCAACACCGGCCGCCGCGCGGATGTCGTTCTCGGCGGACAGGCCCGGGAACGCCCAGTTCGGGTTCTTGATGAACTCGGCGGTCGGCGTCTGCGCGCTGTTGACGACCACCCGCGTCGTGTCGTGCCGCATCCGCGACGTGCACTCGTCGCCGGCCGTGACGATCGCATCGCAACCGATCACGAGATCGGCTTCGCCCATCGCGATCCGCGTCGCGTGGATGTCGGTCGGCGCGTGCGAGATCTGCACGTGGCTCATCACGGCGCCGCCTTTCTGCGCGAGGCCGGTGACGTCGAGCACGGTCACGCCCTTGTTTTCCAGATGCGCGGCCATCCCGAGCAGCGCGCCGATCGTCACGACGCCCGTGCCGCCCACGCCGGTGACGAGCACGCCGTACGCGCGATCGATCGCCGGCAGCGTCGGTTCCGGAATCGGCGGCAATGCGCTGCCGTCGACCGACACCGCCTTCGGCTTCTTCAACTGGCCGCCCTCGACCGTGACGAAGCTCGGGCAGAAGCCCTTCACGCACGAAAAGTCCTTGTTGCAGCTCGACTGGTTGATCTGGCGCTTCGTGCCGAATTCGGTTTCCAGCGGCTCGACCGACAGGCAGTTCGACTGCACCGAGCAGTCGCCGCAGCCTTCGCACACCGCGTCGTTGATCACGACGCGCTTGGCCGGGTCCGGATACGTGCCGCGTTTGCGGCGGCGGCGTTTCTCCGTCGCGCAGGTCTGGTCGTAGATCAGGATCGTCGTGCCTTCGATCTCGCGCAGCTCGCGCTGCACGTCGTCGAGCTGGTCGCGGTGATGGATCGTCACGCCGGGCGCGAGCAGCGCCTTCTGGCTGTCGTACTTCTCCGGCTCGTCGGTGACGATCACGATCTTCTTCGCGCCTTCGGACGCGAGCTGGTGCGTGATCTGCGGCACCGTCAGCACGCCGTCGACCGGCTGGCCGCCCGTCATCGCCACCGCGTCGTTGTAGAGGATCTTGTAGGTGATGTTCGCCTTCGACGAGATCGCCGCGCGCACCGCGAGCAGGCCCGAGTGGAAATAGGTGCCGTCGCCGAGGTTCGCGAACACGTGCTTCTCGTCGGTGAACGGCGCCTGGCCGATCCACGGCACGCCTTCGCCGCCCATCTGGCTGAAGGTGCTCGTGCTGCGGTCCATCCACACGGTCATGTAGTGGCAGCCGATGCCGGCGATCGCGCGCGAGCCTTCCGGCACGTTGGTCGACGTGTTGTGCGGGCAGCCCGAGCAGAACCACGGCTTGCGCTCGGTCTGCACGTGCGGCTTCGCGAGCGCCATTTCCTTCGCGTTGATCACCGCGAGCCGCGCGGCGATGCGCGCGCGCACGTCGGACGGCAATTCGAACTTCTCGAGCCGCGTCGCGATCGCCTTCGCGATGATCGCCGGCGACAGCTCGTAGTGCGCAGGCAGCAGCCAGTTGCCCATCGGCACCGACCATTCGCCGCCGGCGCCATCCTTCTCGTCGAACTTGCCGAACACGCGCGGGCGTTGCGCGTCGGGCCAGTTGTACAGCTCTTCCTTGATCGCGTATTCGAGGATCTGGCGCTTTTCCTCGACCACCAGGATTTCGTCGAGGCCGCGCGCGAACGCCTGCGCGCCCTGCGCTTCGAGCGGCCACACGCAGCCGACCTTGTAGAGTCGGATGCCGATCCGCGCGCAGGTTTCGTCGTCGAGGCCGAGGTCGGTCAGCGCCTGGCGCACGTCGAGATACGCCTTGCCGCCGGTCATGATCCCGAAGCGCGCGTTCGGCGAATCGATCTCGATCCGGTCGAGCTTGTTCGCCCGCACGTACGCGAGCGCCGCGTACCACTTGTAGTCGAGCAGCCGCGCTTCCTGCACGAGCGGCGGATCGGGCCAGCGGATGTTCAGCCCGCCTTCCGGCAGGATGAAATCGGTCGGCAGCACGATCTCGGTGCGATGCGGGTCGATGTCGACCGACGCCGACGATTCGACGACGTCGGTCACGCACTTGAGCGCCACCCACAGGCCCGAGTAGCGGCTCATCGCCCAGCCGTGCAGGCCGAAATCGAGATATTCCTGCACGTTCGACGGGAACAGCACCGGCAGCCCGCAAGCCTTGAAGATGTGTTCGGATTGGTGCGCGAGCGTCGACGATTTCGCCGCGTGGTCGTCGCCGGCGAGCACCAGCACGCCGCCGTGCTGCGACGAGCCGGCCGAGTTCGCGTGCTTGAAGACGTCGCCGGTGCGGTCGACGCCCGGGCCCTTGCCGTACCACATGCCGAACACGCCGTCGTATTTCGCGCCGGGGTACAGGTTCACCTGCTGGGAGCCCCACACGGCGGTGGCGGCGAGATCTTCGTTGAGGCCGGGCTGGAACACGATCTGGTGGGCGGCCAGGTGCTGCTTGGCTTTCCAGAGCGACAGATCGAGGCCGCCGAGCGGCGAGCCGCGATAGCCGGAGATAAAGCCGGCCGTATTGAGACCGGCGGCGCGGTCGCGTTCCTGCTGGAGCATCGGCAGGCGCACGAGGGCCTGGATGCCGCTCATGTACGCGCGGCCGCGTTCCAGTGTGTATTTGTCGTCAAGCGTGACGGACTTCAGCGCGGCTTCTAGCGACGCGCGTTGGTCTGCGTCTAGCGGGGCATTCATTAACTGTCTCCTCCACCCGGTCTGGGATCACCAAAACTTCGGTTGCGTCGGCATCTTTTGGACGCGTCTGCAGTGGCCGGCATGTTCGCCGGTTTTAAGGGATGGTAGCACTGGGGCAAACCCGCCGCCCATCGGTTGCAACGCGGGGAATGCGCGGCGGCGCCCCGCGAAAACGGGGCGGATGATGCGTTACATCATGTAAAAGCATGTAAAGCCGCGTTGATCTTCGGGCAAATGCCGTTAATCTTGTCGGCCTGCCGGAGGTGCCCGGCCGCGTGGGTTCGTTCCGACGCAGTCGGGGAGGCGCCGGCAGTTTTACAGGAGGTGCAATGAACACACGTCATATCCAGAGTTTCCTGATCGTGTCCGCCGCGTTTTTCTCGATGACCGGCCCGGTGCACGCGCGAGGCGCGAGCGCACTGGCGGCAGCCGGCGCGCAGATGCAGCAGATCGTGCCGGCCCAGGACGCCGCAGCCCAGCCGTCGGCCGAGCGTGCCGCCGAGTCGAAGGCGAACGTGCGTTGATGCGATCGCGCGGCTTGCGGGCCGCGCCGAAATACAAAAGGGCGGGAATCCGAGGATTCCCGCCCTTTTTCTTTGTGCGGCCGGATCGCGCGGGCGGCCCGACTGCCGAGCCGCTGCCGCGCGGTGCAAGCGTCAGGCCTTGTCCTGCACGACGCCGCGGCGGATCTGGTCGAGCTCGATCGATTCGAACAGCGCCTTGAAGTTGCCTTCGCCGAAGCCCTGGTTGCCCTTGCGCTGGATGATCTCGAAGAAGATCGGCCCGATCTGGTTCTCGGTGAAGATCTGCAGCAGCAGGTCGTCGCGCGCGCCGTCGATCAGGATCTTGCGTTTCTTCAGCTCGGCCAGCGATTCGCCGTGGTTCGGCACGCGGCGGTCGACCAGTTCGTAATACGTGTCGATCGTGTCGAGCAGCTTCACGTCCTTGCTGCGCAGCCCGTCGACCGCCTGGTAGATGTCGCTCGCGCCGAGCGCGATGTGCTGGATGCCTTCGCCGTGATACGCGTCGAGGTATTCCTGGATCTGGCCGGCCGTGTCCGAGCCTTCCTCGTTGATCGGGATGCGGATCTTGCCGCACGGCGACGTCATCGCCTTCGACTTCACGCCGGTCACCTTGCCTTCGATGTCGAAGTAGCGCACTTCGCGGAAGTTGAACAGGCGCTCGTAGAACTCGGCCCATTCCTGCATGCGGCCGCGATGCACGTTGTGCGTCAGGTGGTCGATGTAGGTGAGGCCGTGCCCGACCGGGTTCGGGTTCGCGCCGGGAATCGGCTCGAAGTCGACGTCGTAGATGCTGATGTCGCCGATCGCGCCCGGCTGCGCGCCGTTCTTGCCGCGCCAGCGGTCGACGAAATAGATCAGCGAATCGCCGATCCCCTTGATCGCCGGGATGTTCAGCTCCATCGGGCCCGTCTTGTTGTCGAAGCCCCACGCGCCGAGTTCCAGCGCACGCTGATACGCCTTCGCGGCGTCCTGCACGCGGAACGCGATCGCGCAGATCGACGGGCCGTGCAGGCGCGCGAAGCGTTGCGCGAACGAATCCGGTTCGGCGTTGATGATGAAATTGATGTCGCCCTGGCGGTACACCGTCACGTCCTTGTGGCGGTGGCGCGCGATCGCGGTGAAACCCATCCGTTCGAACAGGTGTCCGAGCGCTTTCGGGTCCGGTGCCGTGTATTCGATGAATTCGAAGCCGTCGGTGCCGACGGGGTTGTCCCAGTTGGGGATCTGCATGTCGTGTCTCCTGTGCGGGGCGATCGCCGGGGCGGCGTGCGCCTGCTCGGCCTGGTTCGATGTCGACGGCCGCCTCCGCAATGAGCGTGTGCGGCGCGTCGAGACATGCGACAGAGTGTAGCGGGCGGCCGCGAGCGGAAACTTGCGAACTTGATCGCCCGCGCCTACGATGGCGCAATTTCCAGTCTCAAAATAATCAACGGAGGGCAGAAGATGGCGCAAGCCGAATTGGATGCCATCGATCGGCGAATTCTCGCGATTCTTCAGGAGAACGGGCGCCTGTCGAACCAGGAGATCGCCGAGCGCGTGAACCTGTCGCCGAGCCCGTGCCTGCGGCGGATCCGGCGGCTCGAGGACATCGGCGTGATCACCGGCTACGTCGCACTGCTGAATCCGCAGAAGCTCGGGCTCGACCTGCTCGCGTACGTGAGCGTGCGGCTCGAAAAGCGTGGCGGCCTCGCGCCGGTCCGGGTCGACGAGACGTCGGCGCGCGCGGGCGCGACGCACGCGGAGCTGTTTCGCGCGGCCGTGCAGGCCTGGCCGGAAGTGGTCGCGTGCCACGCGATGACGGGCGACATGGATTACCTGCTGCGCGTGCAGGTCGAGGACATGGCGCATTTCTCCCGCTTCGTGCAGGAGCATCTGCTGCATCACCCGTCGGTGATCGACGTGAAGACGAGCTTTTCGCTCGACTGCTTCAAGGAAACGACGGCGTTGCCGATTCGTTCGGTGCGCTAGCGGGCAGGGAAAGGAGGGGAGCCGGGTGCGCCACAGGCGCGGCCCGGCTGGCCGACGTCAGGCCGTCAGTGCGGCGGGTATCAGCGATTCGATGAACTTCGTCGTGCGGCGCGCCTGGCGCTTCATCGCGTAGTCGAACACCGCGGCCTGTTCCTGCAGCATCTCGGCGATGATCGTCGAGTGGTCGGCGGGCGGCAGCGACAGGTACGCATCGGCTTCGCCGTACGCGTACTCGATCCGCATCCCGGATTTCTTCGCGATGTGCATCATCGTCGCGTTACGCGACAGGCAGTGCATGTACAGCATCGTCACGTGCGTGTTGCGGCTGCGGATCGCCGCGCGCTCGAACAGCTTCGAGCCGACGCCGCGGCCGCGTGCGCGTTCGAGCACCGACACGCCGAATTCGGCCGTGCGCTTGTCGCCCTCGGCCGGCAGATAGGCCAGGTGGCCGACGCCGATCAGTTCGAGATCGTGGTCGAACACGCCGAATACGGTATCGCGACCGAAATCGATCGTGCGGACATAGTTCTCGATCACGTGGTCGGGCACCACCTGGCCGAAGCGCAGCAGGCGGTCCTCTTCGTCGAGCGAGAGAAAGTGGGTGAGCATCTGCTCACGGTCTTTGGAAGCCAGTTCCCTGACGAGAACCGGCGCAGTACCGGCGTGGCCGACAGCATCGGCACGGCGGTTGGATCGCGTGTTCATCGTGGGTTCCTCAGTGTGTGGCTGCACAAGCGGCTTGTGCAATGCAACAGCATTCTACCCGACCGAGGTAAGGGAAAACCCGCATTTGACGTTATTTGTGCCGAGGGTGAATTCTAAATCCGCTTAATTATTCGTATATCTATTTGATTTTTAACGGATTTAAAATTCATCATATGAAACGCGCGACGGGCGGCCGCACTGTGCCCGCCGCGCAACGAATGCTGCTGCGCGGCATCAGGCCGCTGTCGACAGCCCGCGTTCGATCAGGTCGATTACCTGTTCGGCGAAGTCGCGGTAGCCGAGGCGCCCGCCCGGCTTCAGCCATGTGAAGGTCCAGTTGATCATCCCGAACACCATCATCGTCACGGAGGTCTGGTTTTCCTTCGAGATGCGGTCGGGATACGCGCGCGCGAGCTGCCGCGTGAACGCCGCGACGATGTCGCGCTGGCGGTCGAGCACGATTTCGCGCTGCGCATCCTCCAGATACTTCACGTCGTTGAGCAGCGCGACGTGGCGGCTGTGCGACGTCTCGTATTCGGCGAGGAACGCGCGCACGAGCTCGGCGAACGCGTCGCGCTCGCTGAGGCCGCGCCGCTGGCTCGCACCCTCGACCTCGGCGATGATCAGCATCAGCCGTTTGGTGTAGCGATCGAGCAGGTCGAACAGGATCGCTTCCTTGCTCTCGTAATAGTGATAGAGCCGCGCCTTCGACGTACCGCTCGCGGTCGCGAGATCGGACATCGACGTGCTCGGATAGCTCGTCTGCGCGAATTTCTCGGCGGCCAGGTCGAGGATCTGCTCGCGCTGGGATTCGTGGTCGGGCGCTCGGGTTCGGGCCATGGTCGAAGAAGATTAGCGGTGCGCGGCGGCCGGGGCCGCGCGCACCTGCGTGGAAGAGAGGGCCGCGGGCGCGTCGTCCTGCAGCTCGAGTCGGCCGGTGGCCGCGAGTTCGCGGCAGCGCCACCACGCGATCGAGTCGCTGACGAACAGCCCGCCGCGGTCGGCGGCGGCCATGATGCTGCCGACGAGGCGCCGCGCGGGCTGCCAGTCGGTTTCCGCGCGCGCGACGATCAGCGCGTCGAGATCGGCGTAGTGGCCGCTCTTGATCGTGTTGCTGACCCAATAACGCAGCTCGGCGTTCAGGTGCTTCGCCTCCTGCCACTCGAGCGCAAGGCGGCCGATGCGCAGGACCGAGATCGGCGCGGCCACCGGCCGCTTGCGCGCCAGTTCCGCGGGCGAGAACATCCCGGTCACGCAGGCCTGGTCGGTACGCGACAGCGATGCGCGCTGCGCGGCGTCGAGGTCGGCGGCCGACAGCCGTACCTCGTTCAGGCGCTGCGGCACGTTGCGCAGGTGATAGGCGACGCGGCGCAGCAGCAGCTTGTCGCCGACGCTCGGCGCATGCCACACGACGACCTGGCCGGTATCCATCGCGAGCTGGTCGAGGCGGGCGAATTCGCCTTCGATTTCCGCGTTCCAGTCGGGAATCTGGTCGCCGAGCACGTGCTGCCAGAAAGCGGCGCGCGTGTCGGGCGTCTCGTCGGCGCCCTTCAGTGGCCCGACGCCGAGATCGTCGAGCAAACCGACGACGCGCTCGTCGCGTCCGGCTTGCACGAGAGCCTCGCGCAGCGACGCGGCGGCGGTGCCGCCCTGAATCACATGAATGGTACTCATCGGCCTGTCGTCAACAAAAGAAAACCGCCGACGGGCGGACGTTGCGATGTCCAGCCGGCCGGCGGCCCCTAGTGTAAGCGAGATGTGTGACGGCGAGAAACCGTCGGGCGCCGCGACGCGATGCCGCTCAACGTTCGTCGAAGCTCACGACGACCTTGTCGCTGATCGGGTGGCACTGGCACGTCAGCACGAAACCATCCTTCACCTCGTGCTCCTCGAGCGTGTAGTTCTTCTCCATCCGCACTTCGCCTTCGACCACCTTCGCGCGGCATGTGCAGCACACGCCGCCCTTGCACGCATACGGCAGCGCGAGGCCCGCGCGCAGGCCCACGTCGAGCAGGCTCACGCCTTCGTACGGCAAGCGCAGCTTGCGCTTCTTGCCGTCGAGCACGATCTCGAGATCGGCGGCCGGCGTCTGGTCGGTGATCTCGACGACCGGTGCGCCGGCCTGCGGCAGCGGCGTGCCGAAGCGCTCGACATGCACCTTCGCCTGCGGCACGCCGGCCGCCTTCAGCGCGGCTTCGGCGGCGTCCATCATCGGCGCCGGGCCGCAGATGAACGCCTCGTCGATCGCGTCGGCCGGTGTCAGCGTGGCGAGGAATTCCGCGCATTTCGCCTGGTCGAGCACGCCGTTGAACAGCTCGACGTCCTGCAGATCGTCCGACAACACGTGGTAGAGGACGAAGCGGTTCATGTAGCGGTTCTTCAGGTCCTCGAGCTCCTCCGCGAACATGATCGCGTCGACGCTGCGGTTGCCGTAGATCAGCGTGAACGTGCTGCGCGGCTCGAGTTCGAGCGTCGTCTTCACGATCGCGAGCACCGGCGTGATCCCCGAGCCGCCGGAAAACGCGACGTACTGCTTGCCGTGGTCGGCGTTCAGGTGCGTGAAGAAGCGGCCGTCCGGTGTCATCACGTCGATCATGTGGCCGGGCTTCAGCGTATCGAACGCGAAGTTCGAGAAGCGGCCGCCGCGCACGCGCTTGATGCCGATGCGCAGTTCGCCGTCACGGTCGTAGTCCGTCGTGCCGACGCAGATCGAATACGAGCGGCGCGTCTCCTCGCCGTCGATGTGGGTCTTCAGCGTGACGAACTGGCCCTGCGTGAAGCGGTACGCGTCGCGCAATTCGGGCGGCACGTCGAACGAGACGGTCACGGCGTCGGCGGTCTCGGGCCGCACGTCGCGGATACGCAGCGGGTGAAATTGCGGGGTCGCCATATTCAGTAGGGTTTGAAGTAGTCGAAGGGTTCGCGGCAGTCGACGCAGCGATACAGCGCCTTGCAGGCCGTGGACGCGAATTGCGCGAGACGTTCGGTGCGCGCGGAGCCGCAGCGCGGGCAGGTGGGCGCCGCGACCGGCCGCGGCACAAAGCGCACGACGTTCTCCCGCGGCGCGGCGCTGCCGCACTGGCCGACCGGCGGCGCGATGCCGTACGCGCGCAGCTTGTCGCGCGCTTCCTGCGTAATCCAGTCGGTCGTCCACGCGGGAGCGAGCACCGTCTCGATCCGGTGCGGCGGCAAGTCGGCGGCCTGCAGCGCGGCGGCGATGTCCTCGGCGATCTGCGACATCGCCGGGCAGCCCGAGTAGGTCGGCGTGATCACGACTTCGAGCTGGCCGTCATCCGCGCGGCGGACGTCGCGCAGGATGCCGAGCTCGCGGATCGACACGACCGGGATCTCCGGATCGGGCACGGCTTCGAGCACGTCCCACGCGCGGGCGAGCAACGGATCGTCGCGGTGCGCGGCGGGGGCAGGGGCGGCGGTCTGGGCGGACATCGTCGGGCTCCGTGGCGTGGGCCGGTTACCAGCTCGCGCCGGGATGCTGGCGCGCGAGGCTCTGCATTTCGGCGAGCAGGTAGCCCATGTGCTCCGAGTGCTCGCCCTGCTTGCCGGTCGTCACATGCTTCACCGGCGCCGGCAACGTGAGCGTGGCTTCCGCGAGCGCGTCATCCACGTCCGCGCGCCACGCGGCCTCGATCGCGGCTGGCGCCGGGCCGATGCCCGGTGCGACGATCGCGTCGTCGATCGCATCGGCGGCGAAGAATTCGCGCGTGTACGGCATCAGGTAGTCGAGCGCGGCCTGCGCGCGGCGGTGCGATTCGTCGGTGCCGTCGCCGAGGCGCACGAGCCACTCGCGCGCATGCTGGACGTGATAGCGGGTTTCCTTCACCGATTTCGCGGCGATCGCCGCCAGTTGCGTGTCGGCCGACGTCTCCAGCGCGCTCCATACGTGCAGCATCAGCGCCGCGTACAGGAAGTTGCGCACGATCGTCACCGCGTAGTCCTTGTCGGCGTGCGCGGTGCCGGAGACCGGGCCGTAGTGCGGCAGTTCGGCGAGCGTGAAGTTCGCGAACTCGCGCTCGGTGCGGAAGTACGCGTAGTCGTCCTCGGTCTTCGTCGCGCCGGTGAGCTGGCGCTCGAGCTCGGCCGCGTGCGTGTACAGCATGCGCGCCTGGCCGATGAGGTCGAGGCTCATGTTGGTGAGCGCGATGTCTTCCTCGAGGATCGGGCCGTGGCCGCACCATTCGGCGTTGCGCTGACCGAGGATCAGCGCATTGTCCGCGAGGCGCAGCACGTAGGAGAGGTGTTCGGGCGTGATCGTCATGGCGCGGGCGTTACATGTGGTTGACTTCGTCGGGCAGCGTGTAGAACGTCGGATGACGGTAGATCTTGTCGCCCGCCGGTTCGAACAGTTCGGCCTTCTCGCTCGGGTCCGACGCGGTGATCGCCGACGACGGCACCACCCAGATGCTCACGCCTTCCTGGCGACGCGTGTAGACGTCGCGCGCCATGCGCAGCGCCATCGTCGCGTCGGCCGCGTGCAGGCTGCCGCAATGCTTGTGGTCGAGGCCCTGCTTGCTGCGCACGAACACTTCCCAGATCGGCCATTCCTTGTTCATCGTTTTCTCCTGATTCCTGAATTCGAGGGGGCCGCTCAGGCGGCCTGCTGTTCGGCGCGGGCGCGGCGCTTCGCTTCGTGCGCGAGCGCGGCTTCGCGCACCCAGGCGCCATCCTCGTGGGCTTTCACACGCGTCGCGAGGCGTTCCTTGTTGCACGGGCCGTCGCCGTTGACCACGCGCCAGAATTCGTCCCAGTCGATCGCGCCGTAGTCGTGGTGGCCACGCGCTTCGTTCCATTTCAGGTCGGGGTCGGGCAGCGTCACGCCGAGCACCTTCGCCTGGTCGACCGTGGCGTCGACGAATTTCTGGCGCAGATCGTCGTTCGAGATCCGCTTGATGCCCCATTTGGCGGACTGGCTGCTGTGGACCGAATCGGCGTCGCTCGGGCCGAACATCATCAGCACCGGCCACCACCAGCGATCGACGGCCTGCTGGACCATCGCGCGCTGCGCGTCGCTGCCCTTCATCATCGACAGCAACGCGTCGAAACCCTGGCGCTGATGGAACGACTCTTCCTTGCACACGCGAATCATCGCGCGCGCGTACGGACCGTACGTGCAGCGGCACAGCGGGATCTGGTTCATGATCGCGGCGCCGTCGACCAGCCAGCCGATCACGCCGACGTCGGCCCAGGTCGGCGTCGGGTAGTTGAAGATGCTCGAGTATTTCGCCTTGCCGGCGTGCAGCGCGTCGATCAGCGAATCGCGCGATACGCCGAGCGTTTCGGCCGCGCTATAAAGATAGAGGCCGTGGCCGGCTTCGTCCTGCACCTTCGCGAGCAGGATCGCCTTGCGCTTCAGGCTCGGCGCGCGCGAGATCCAGTTGCCTTCCGGCAGCATGCCGACGACTTCGGAGTGCGCGTGCTGCGAGATCTGGCGCACCAGCGTCTTGCGATACGCGTCGGGCATCCAGTCCTGCGGTTCGATCTTGCCGTCCGCGGCCATCACCGCATCGAACCGCGCCTGCTCGGGCGACTCGGCTGCGGCGTCGAGCGGCGCGACGTTGCCGGGGATGTCGAGGGATTGCGTGTACATGGCGAAGGCTCTCGTCCGGTTGAGTGTGTGCGAAGTATAAACCAACCGACCGGTCGGTTAATAAATTTCTTGTGGATTTGCGGCGGGACTCGGGTAAACGAGGGACATCGGGGCGCGATCAGGCGGAGCAAGTGCGGCCCCGCACGTGGGGCCGGCATCTTCTGCGGCACAATGCCCGCTTTCCGATGAGGATTTTGCCGATGTCATTTCGAAGCAGTTTCGCCGCGGCTGTGCTGGGTGCGGCCGTTCTCGTGTCGCCGCTTGCAGCGTCGGCCGCGCCGGCCGGGTGGGTCGCTGCGTGGGCGACCGCGCTGCAGCCGATTCCCGACCTCGCCGCACCGCCGCCGCTCTACCGCGCGCCAGACGTGGCCGGGCGAACCGTGCGTCAGATCGTCTACCCGACCGTGTCGGGGCGGGCGGCGCGGATTCGCGTGAGCAACGCATACGGTCGCGCGCCGCTGGTCGTCGTGGCCGCGAGTCTCGCGCGCGCCGGCGAAGGGGCCGCGCTCGCCGGTGGTGCGGCGGTGCCGGTCCGGTTCGGCGGCAAGGCGTCGGTGACGCTCGCGCCGGGCCAGGAACTCGAAAGCGACCCGGTGGCGATCGGCGTGACGGCCGCGCAGCCGTATGCGATCAGCCTCCAGATGGGGCCGAACCAGCGAATGACGGTCTGGCATCGCGTGTCGAACCAGTTCAACTATGTGTCCGGGCCGGGTGATCACGTGAACGATCCGGGCGCCGCGACGTTTCGCACCCGCTTTACCCAATATGCGTGGGTGACCGAACTGGCCGTCGAAGCTGGTCCCGCACACGCCAGCGTCGCGGCGATCGGCGATTCGATCACCGACGGGCTGCGCTCCAGCGTGAACCGGAACCGCCGCTGGCCCGACGCGCTCGCGCGCCGGCTGGCTGCAGCGGGTGCCGATTCGGTCGGCGTCGTAAATCTCGGCATCAGCGGGAACCGGCTGCTCAGCGATTCCGCGTGTTACGGCACGTCGCTGGCGTCGCGGTTCGAGCGTGACGCGCTGTCGCGCTCGGGCGTGAAGGCGGCGATCGTGCTGATCGGGATCAACGACATCAATTTCGCGGCGATGCCGCCGCGCGCGGGGCTCGATTGCGATCACCCGCATACGCAGGTGACGGCTGCATCGCTGATCGATGGCTATCGCCGGCTGATCGAGGCGGCGCACCGACAGGGCGTGAAGGTCTTCGGCGCGACACTCACGCCGGCGGCGCTGCCGGCCGGGCGCGAGGCGATCCGGCTCGAGGTGAATCGGTGGATCCGCAGCGGCGGCGGGTTCGACGGCGTCGTGGACTTCGACGCGGCGCTGCGCGATCCGGCGCGCCCGAGCGTGCTGCAACGCCGATACGATAGCGGCGACGGTATCCATCCGAGCGACGCCGGCTACACGGCGATGGCCGACGCGGTGCCGATTGAGCGACTGCAGGCTGCTGCGGGCGGCAGCTGACACGCTCTCTATATATAGAAGGGAACGTTGCCGACGGCTGGTGGATCGACCGCGCTTCCCGGCCCGTCGAGCCCAAAGCCTCCGTGCGCGTGAGCGCACGGAGGCTTTTTCAAACTTTCTTCACAAAGCGCTTGCATGGATGGGGACAGGTGCTTAGAATCACGCCTCTTTCGCGCTAACGGAAACGCGGCGCGGAGGGAAGGGAAGCAGTGCTGTTGGAGTTCGGAGGTAGCGAACCTTGGCGGTACGGAAGTTGAGCCCCGCAGTCGCAACGAAGTCGTTCAGAAAGTTGTTGACGAACTGCGAAACACGGTTCATAATCTCGCTTCTCTGCTGCTGAAAACGCAGCGCTGCTGAGGGGTTCAAG